>JAXDMH010000457.1:0-4845 GCA_034666225.1 Myxococcales bacterium | reverse complement strand
AACCGGCAGCCCGGCCTGGCAACACCACGTCCACGACTTCGGGTTGGCCCGCGATTCGTTGTGGTCGTACCCGGTCCACCCGACGCAGCTCTATGAATCGTTGGTGGGACTGGCCCTCTTCGGTCTGCTGATGTTGCTGCGCAAGTATCGCAAGTTCTCGGGCCAGGTGTTCCTGGGCTGGGTGCTGGGCTATGGCATCATGCGTCCGCTCATCGAGATCGTCCGCGACGACGACCAGCGGGGCAACGTCGGTCCGCTGTCGACGTCGCAGGCCATCGGCATCGCCTCGGTGGCGCTGGGGTTGGCGTTGCTGGTGTACCTGGTCCGGCGTTACCGGCGCGATCCTGAGTCTCTGCGGTTGTGGCAGCAGCCGGCTCTGGCCGGGGGTGGCGACGCCGCGCTGCCGGGTCCGCCGGCGCCGGCGCGCGGCGGGGGCGGCGGCAAACGACGCAAGCGCCGCTGACCACGGTTTGGGTCGACTTCTGCGAAGGCGGTCTGGACGCGGGCGTTTGGTGGTATAAGGCAGGCCGTCACAGGGACAAGGAGAAGCCTCGATGAGCCTGAAGAGAAGCCACTCGAGTGGCAAGAGCTCCTTCGGCAGTGGGTCGGATGGCGGTGCGAAAGTCGATCGGCAGGAGCTGTTCGACGAGCTCAAACGCCTGGCGGCGGCCAACGACGCCTTCACGCCGGTCGACGTGGCATTGGCCATCGGCGCCGGCGAGCCGGCCGTATCAAAAGCGCTGCTGGGCCTGGCCGCCGAGGGTTACCTCGACAAGGCGGACGTCGGCCGTTATCGGGCGGCGCCCATGGTGGAGATGACGCAGGCCGAGTTCCTGAAGGCCTTCGCTCGCGCCTCCAAGGTCGATTCGACGCGCCAGCGCGACCTGTCCGAGATCTCCCGGCTGAAACAGAACAACGATACGATGCGCCAGCGCCTGCTGACCGCCATCGCCGAGCGCGATCACTACCTGGCGGCGTTGCGGCAGCACGGAATCGATGCGGGGCCGCCACCGGCGCCGCCGGCCGCTGCGGTCGCCGTCCCGGCCGCGAGCGGTCCCCCCTCCGGCGAGCCGCAGTCGCCCGGACCGGCTGGGCTGGCTGTGCCGTCGCCGGAGTCTGATTCGCTTCCCTCGGGCCCGGGCGACGACGGTCCCCACGGTCAGCAATAGCGTTCGGGCCATGCGCGTCACGCTGATCCGGCATGGCGAGGCCGAGGCGCGCGCCTGGCGCGACGAAGATCGGGCGCTGACCAAGCGCGGCCGGGTCGACGTCCGCCGGGTGGGGCGATCGCTGGCGCGGCATGGTGCGCGGTTTTCGCTGATCATCTCCAGTCCGCTGGTGCGCGCCGTTCAAACCGCCGAGATTGTCGCCGAGATGACCGGATACCGCCGGGCCATCGTGGTGACCCGGGCGTTGATTCCCGACGCAGATGCGGCGGCCATCCGCGACCTCCTGGCCGAAAACGGCGACGCCACGTCGGTGGCGCTGGTCTCGCACGAGCCGGTTCTGTCCACCACCTGCGCCCTTCTGCTGGGTGCAGGCGCCGTCCCCGCCCTCAAGAAGTCGGAGGCCATTCGTATTCGCCTGGCCGATGATCTGAGCGCGCCCGGCCGCTTTCGCTGGCGAATCGACCCCGCGACCGGCAAGCGACTGCGTCGCTAGACCCGACGGCGGACGGCGCGTTAGGCGTGGTGCAGGTTTCGCGCTAAAATTGTCGGATGGCAGGGGAGGGGGATGTGCCCAGGCAGCACATCACGCGTACGCAGCCAGCGGTGCCGCCCGATCGTGCGCCCGACGGTGACAAGCGGAACCGCGCCTATCTGATCGTTCTGGCCGGCGTCAGCGCCGGCGAGATGTTCAAGATGCAGGGTGATAAGACCGTCATCGGTCGCGGTCCCAAGGTGGCCCTGCGCCTCAACGACGAGGGTGTGTCGCGCGAACACTGTCAGATCTCGTTCGAGGACAATCACGTCGTGGTGCTGCAGGACCTGGGGTCGACCAACGGGACATTCTGCAATGGCCAGCGCATCGATCGACGCGAACTGGCCGACGGCGACAAGATCATGGTCGGCTCGACGACCATTCTTCGATTCACCTACCACGATCACCTGGACGAGGTGTTCCAGCGCCAGATGTTCGAGTCCGCGTTGCGTGACGGGCTGACCAAGGTCTTCAACCGAAAATATTTCACCGACTGCCTGGACAAGGAGTTCGCCTACGCCACCCGGCACAACACGCCGCTGGCCCTGATCTTCGTGGACATCGACCACTTCCGGAAGATCAACGAAAACTGCGGGCACGCCGCCGGCGACTTCGTGCTCAGCGAGCTGTCGGTGATGCTGGCCTCGCTGGTGCGGACGGAGGACATCCTGGCCCGCTTTGGCGGCGAGGAATTCACCGTGCTTTGTCGGGGCACCGACCTGCCCGGGGCGCTGGTGGTCGCCGAACGCCTGCGCACCACCATCGCGGCCCGCACCTTCACCTTCAGCGGGCGCAACATTCCCGTGACCATCAGCCTGGGCGTGTCGGCCATCCCCGACCCGGGCATTCGCGACGATGCGGCTTTCCTGGCGGCAGCTGACAAGGCGATGTACGAGGCCAAACGTTCCGGCCGCAACCGGGTCTCCGTACGGCGCGACGAGAACACCCCCGGCCCCATTCCCAAGTAAGGAGCGGCGCCGGCAACCGCAGCCGATTCTAGGCGGCCGTGGTGATGGCGGTGTGGCCGTGCACGGCCTTCAGGCGCAGCGCCAGCAGCGCGGCCACGATCATACCGACGGAGCCGAGCAGGTATGGTGCGCTGGGATTGATCGCCGCGTAGAAAATGCCGCCGCAAGCGGGCCCCAGCACGCGGGCCAGCGCCGACGCTGACTGCAGAGAACCCAGCGTCACGCCCTGGGCGTCGCGGGCGGTTCGCTGCGAGACGTACGCCGACAGGCTGGGCGTGACCAACCCACTGCCAAGGGCGATGAGGCCCGACGCCACGTAGATCCCGGTCAGCGCCAAACCACGCAGCTGCGGCGAGAGGCCCAGCAAGGCGAACGCGAAGGCCTGGCAGACGATCCCGCTTCGTACCAGGCGCACCTCGCCGTAGGTGCGGGTGAGCCGGGCGATCAGACCTCCCTGCACGATCGCCGCCACGACGCCGACCAGGCCGAACAGACGGCCGGTGCCGACGTCCGACATTCCGAACTTGTCTTCGGTGAATAGACGAAAGGTCTGCTCCATGCCGGCAAACCAGAAGACGACGAGAAAGTTGATGGCCATGGCGGCGCCCACGTCGGGCAGGGCCCAGGCGGACCGCAGCTGGGCAAAGTCGAGCGGCGTGGCCCGGCGCAGTTTCTGTCCGCGCAATTCCTGGGGCAGAGATTCGGGCAGCGTGGCCATGGCCAGGAACAGGTTGATCAGCGACAGGCCGCCCGCCACGAAGGCGGCCAGCGCGCCGGGCCGACCCATGACCACGAAGTGTCCCAGCTCGCCGCCGACGAAGGGGCCGATGATGAATCCCAACCCGAAGGCCATCCCGATGATCCCCATGCCGCGGGCGCGGCGTTCGGGCGGGGTGACGTCGGCGATATAGGCCTGCGCCACGGCGATGTTGGCGGTGGCGATGCCGCTGAAGATGCGCGCCGCGAAGATGAAGAAAAGGCTGTTCGACAGCCCCAGGGCAGTCATTCCCAGCGCCGACCCGGCGATGCTGACCAGCAGCACCGGCCGCCGCCCGATGCGATCGGACAGCCGACCCCAGATGGGGACGAACAGGAACTGCATCAGCGAATAGACCGCGCCCGGCAGCGTGGCGACGAAATCGCTGGCCCCCAGGTTGCGCGCGACGCCGGGCAGAAACGGGATGACCAGCCCGAAACCCAGCAGATCCAGAAAGACGGTCAGGAACAGAGTGCCAAGCGAAGCTTTTCTCATGGTGTTGCGTGCGGGCAGGTCACGGGCGTTGCGGCGGCCACGCGTTCGCGGCGCCACCAGGTCTTGGTTGCGGGTTGAGTTTGGGCATCGTCCAGGGTGGTGAAGTGATAGCGCCAGTAGACCACCCGCACGGCAGCCGGATGCGGCGGCAGCGGGAACCGAAACAACGACTGCACAGCGGGCCCATCCTCGCACATCCGCTCTTGCAACACCGCCACGTAAGATGGCGGGCGGTGCTGAAAAGACAGCCCGTGGAACCAGAGCTGAAAATCGACGCGCGGCTGATGCGGGGCGACGATGGGAGGCTGGCGGTTCGGATCGCCGGGCTTGAAGCGCAGGTCCTGGGCGCGCCAGGCATTCTCGTCGCTGGCGTCGTGGCCGATCTCCAGCGTCTGGAACTCTGGTTCGACGCGCTCGCGGGTGATGGCGCCGAACAGATGATAGGTGTTCACGATGCGGACCCGCTGGGACAGCTCCCATACCCGGGCGAACGGCGCCAGGATGGGACCAGGCTGGGTGAAATTGAAGAGCGCCTCGATCAGCGAGACGAACACGACACCCGCGGCGAAGATGCCGCCCAGAAGTCCGCGCCACTGAGCCGGCGCCGGTATCATGGCCTGCTTTTCCCGTTCATGGACCGGGTCGTCGAGGAGAAACACGTGCAGGGCGATGGCCAGGTAGCAGAAGAAGCCATAGTTGGCGGTGGCGGCGTTGAGAATCTGAAAGATGGTCAGGGCGATGGCCGTGGCCCAGCGGACGCGGCGCGGGCCGAAGATTCCCAGCGGGATTACCAGCTCCATCACCAGCGTGGCGCGGCTTTCCAGGTGGTGCCACCACAGCGGCAGGTGATGGGCCGTCCAGGCCAGCGGCGTGGGCAGCGGCGCGGTCTCGTAATAGTAGGTCATGGCGCTGCCATCCCACCAG
>JAXDMH010000456.1:0-4650 GCA_034666225.1 Myxococcales bacterium | reverse complement strand
TCTGGCAAGGACCTTGGGCGTGAACGTCTCCGACGACATCAATCACCCTGGCGTCGCCCAGCCGAACAATCTGGTGCGCTTTGCGGTGGCGCGTTCGGGGGTGGCCCTGCACAACCGGATGGCCGAGCGTCACCTGGGCACGGCCGGCCAGTATCTGTGGATCAGTTATGACTTCAAGACCGACAGCGGTCGCCAGGACGTCTTCGCCAACCCGCTGGGGCCGGCGCTGGTCGACAAGCAGAACTTCGTTCACACGTTTCAGAACGACGCCGGCGAGGTCATCTTCACCATGCCGAACGGCATGCAGGGATACATGTTGGTCAACGCCCTGGGCAACAAGATCGCCGTCGCCGACACGGCCATCGTGCGGGACATTCGCCGACCGGGTGGCGTCGTCGAGAACGGGATCTCTTGTTTTGGCTGCCACGGCAACGGCGGGATGATCCGCCCGCGGCGCACCGACGAGATGCGCTCGTACATCGGGATGAACGTGGCGGGCTTTCAGAACCGCGAGTTCAACGAGATCAGCTTTCTGTATCCGCCGGTGTTTCAGCCTGATTATTTCGGCACGGACGCGGCTCGCTATCGCGGCACGGTCCAATCACTGGACGGCGGCGGCCCGCCGGCCAATGCCAGCGAGTACAGCGACTTTGTCACGCTGGTCGGGCAGTACGAATCGAACCTGGGATTTCGGGGCGCGGCCGCCGAGTTCAATCAAGAGCCGACGTCGTTCGAGGCCAGCGTGACGGCGAACGATCCCAACAGCCGCGCCTTCCCGCAAACGCCGTCGGATCCGCTGATCTCGCGAACCGACATGGTCTGCGCCTGGCGAGCGGTGGCGCCGAAGATCCGCGCCCAGCGGTTCTGCAACAAGACGTTCAACGCCGCCGCAGTCCAGGGGCTGTGCCGATGAGCGGGCGGGGGGCCATGGCGCTGGCGGCGGTGGTGGCGTTGGCCGGGTGCGAGGGGCATCTGGACTTCGATCCGAACGCCACCAGCAGCGGGGTTCAACGATTGCCGTCGAACGCTGGCCCGGGCGGCACGGTGGGCACCGGGGGCGCGCCCGGCGGGACGGCGACTGGCTCGGGGGGCGCGTGGGCGGCGGGGATGGACGCCAGTTCGCCGCCCGCGTCGACCGGCTGGGACGCCGGGATAGCCGAGACGAGTCCGACCAGCGGTCAAGATGCGGGTGGCCGCGCCCCCCACGACGGGGCGGTGACCAATGATGGTTCCGTTGTGGCCATGGCGGTGACCTGCCCGTCCGGCTTCAACGTGCTCACGGCGGTGTTCGCCAACAAGTGCGGCGGCTGTCATGGCGTGTCGGCGCCGACGAAGAATCTCGATCTGGTTTCGGCGGGACTGGGGGCGCGAATGGTCAACAAGACGTCGACCTGCAAGAGCGAGCCGTTGATCGCCAGGACATTGACCGGCAACAAACCAACCGGGCTGTTGTTCCAGAAGCTGGCCGGCGACGTCAGCGGCTGCGGCGTGCGCATGCCCGCCGGCGCGCCTGCCCTGTCAGCTGTGGAGATGGCGTGTGTCAGCGACTGGGCGGTGGCGGCCGTCAACAAAGCCAACGGCGTGACGTCGCCATGAACGGGGGTGGTGGGCACCCAAGCGAGCGCGGCCGGCGCGCGGCCTGGTTGGTGGCGATGATGGCGCTGATGACGGCGCCGTCGCTGATCGCGGGCGCGCAGACCGCGTCCCTGGACCGGCGGGTGGCCATCGAGACCTTCGACGGGCCGCAAGGAGAACTCCTGCAAGGCGCCGTCGAGGCGGCGCTGCTGCGCCGGTACTATCTGGTGCCAGGCACGGTGGTCGGCGAAGCCTTGCGCCGTTCAAGCGGCCCGCGCAACAGCGATCAAACCTTCGCCGAGGCCGGCAAGCGATTGAACGTTGCAGCGTTCGTGTCGGCGAAGGTCAGGCATCGCGGCAACTGGTGGGTGGAGATGGTGGTGCGCAACGGCGACACCGGCGAGGAGGCGGCACGCTTTGCGTTGACCAAGCGACGGCTGGACGCGCTGGCCAAAGCGCTGGCGCGATCGACGCCGGGCCGGCTGGACGGGATGTTCACCGGCGACACCCGCGTCGCCGCTGTCGACGACCAGTTCACGCTGCGAACGATACCGCCGTCGTTGTCCTCGAGGCAGGCGATACCCGGCCGCCCGAAGGAAGGGACGCCCCCGCCTGCCGCTGGCGCTGACGACGACGACGAGCAAACCGCCGCTTCGACCACGCCGGCGCCGCTCGCTGGTAATCGGGAGCGTCCGGAGCGCCGGGAGCCTCCGGAGCGTCCGGACGAACCCGCGCCCGATTGGGAGGTCGGCGTCGGCGGCCGGCTGTTCAGTCGAAGCATGTCGTTCAGCGACAACGTCAGCCGCATCCCGAACTACCGGCTGAACCAGGCGTCGGCGGCGATCGCCGAGGCAGCGATCTATCCGTTGCAGGCGTGGGGCGGCGGTCGTTTTGGTGCCTGGCGATCGTTGGGCCTCGGCGGCAACGTCACATACGCGCCGGGCGTCAGCACCATGGCAGACGACGGGATCAGCCGGGCCTCGACCGCCGTCCACGGGTATGGAATCGATCTGCGTTATCGCGTTCGGCTGGGTTCGGTTCTGCTGGTGCCGCGGGCCGGTTGGTCGGTCGACACCTTCTCGACCGACTTTGACGCGCCCGTCCCCGACGTCAGCTATCACGTCGTTCGCGTCGGCACCGCTGTCCAGATCGCCGTCAGCCGCCATGCCACGCTGGGGGCATCGATGGACTATCTGGACGTCTTGTCGGTGGGGCGTCTGGGCGACGGCGATCGGTTTCCGCGCGCCACCGTTCGCGGGATCGACGTCAGCTTGCGCGCTGGTTACGAAGTGACGGACGGCCTGGAGATATGGACCACAGTGGGGGTGCGCCGTTACGGCTTCGATATGAAAGCCCAGCCTGGCGATCGTTTGATCGTCGGTGGCGCCATCGATGAATACGCCTCGGTGGCGATGGGCCTGACTTATCGGCCGCGGGCGGCCCCTGAGGGCGCCAGCCCTCACACACTGCAATAGAATGCTTGAAACCGTGAAAGAACCGACCATCGCCTTCGGCATGTTGGTTGCTGATAACAACCGATATGCACATTCATCAATCATCATCCGAAATGGAGACGTTCTATCGAACGTATCGTCCCAAGGTATTTCAGTGCGCGATGCGGTTGGTGGCCTCGCCCAGTGAAGCCGACGATCTGGTACAGGAAGTCTTTCTGTTGCTGCAGACCCGGCAGCTGGAATGGCGGGGCATCGCCAACGTCGGCGCCTGGCTGGCAAAGGTGACCCTCAACGTCGCCCGTCACCAGTGGCGCGCGCGCAAACGGGCCGCCCGTCGCGAGACTGCCTGGGGCAGCGACGCCGTGCCGACCGGCGTGGCGACCCCGCTGCAACGGCTGGAAGCCAATCGCGGCCTGCGGCAGCTGGAACAGGCCATTGAATCGTTGCGGCCTCTGTATCGGTCGGTCTACTGGCTCAGCGAAGTCAGAGAACTGCCCACCGCGGAGGTCGCGGCGCTGGTCGGCGTCTCAGCTCAAACCGTTCGGGTGCAGCGCCTCCGCGCCCGGCGTCAGGTCTGCCAGCACTACGAAGCGGCGGTCGGGGCCTGAGAGACACCCGCGCCGCAGGGGTCGTTTACTCGACCTCGACCCAGTCCAGGTCGGGGGCGCCGCCACTGAGTGGGTTCAACTGCATCTGGTTGCCCTTGCCAGCGACGAAGCCCGACGGGAAGACCTTGACCGAGCCGACCTTGTCCCAGCCGCCGGTGGGTGGGAAAACCGCCGAGCCACCAGTGGACCCGTTGTTGCTGGTCTTCATGCCAGTCGAGGAGGTCGTGCCGCTGTAGGTGACGTTGATCTGCATGCTGTGCGAGACCTTGTCGCCATTGGTGTAATAGACGATCACGTTGTGCGAGCCGGTGGTCGCCGAGTAGATCCCGCTGATCGTCGTCGACGACTTGATGCTGCCGAGGCGCTTGCCAGCCGAGCAGGTCGGGCAGCTGACGACCGTGCCGCCTTTGATCGAGGCGCTCTCGGCCTGGAAGGTCTGGCCGCGCCACACGGTGATGGGCGCGCCGAAGGTGGTGCCGGTGACCGGGCAGGCGTTGGGGCCGTCGGTCTTCGTCGAGTTGCAGGCCCGGCAGTCGCCGGTGGTGTTGGTCGACGAGATGAACGGGTTGCGATAGGGCACGTTGCCCTGGGTGACGCCCAGGCGGCCCGGGACGGTGTCTTTGTCAAAGCCGGGGCCGTTGCAATAGAACGCGTTGAACGAGCCATCCGTGTTCGGTGTGAACAGGTTGCCGAAGAAGGTTCCTTCGCGGTTCGGGTACTGCGCGCTGGTGCCCCAGCCGATCGCCGACAGCGGCGAGACCAGCCACAGCGGAATGTGCACGCCCGACGTGTTGATGTGGGCCATCAGGCAGGCCGAGATCGCTTGCTGACAAGTGTCGTCGCAGGTCCCCGTCTCCCAACCAGGCGCCAGGCCGATGTCGCCCTTGTACGTGTACCAGTTGTTGTTTGCGTCCTGCTTGGCAATCGAGTGACCGGCCGGCAACGCGCAACGAACCAGGTACGAAACCGTCAGCCGTCCCTCGGTGGTGCTCATCAACCCGTTGTACGAGTTG
>JAXDMH010000455.1:0-2960 GCA_034666225.1 Myxococcales bacterium | reverse complement strand
CCCCCAGGCGCTGACGCAGCCCCTCGATGACAGGCACCACGCGGTCGATCTCGCGCGCTTGCGGCACAGGTTGACTGTGCGGACGCGTCGATTCGCCGCCCACGTCGATCCAGTGCGCGCCTTCGTCCACCAGCCGCATGCCGGCCTCGACGGCCTCGGCCGGGCTGGAGAATCGCCCGCCGTCGGAGAACGAATCGGGCGTGACGTTGAGAACGCCGACGATCAGGCAGCGCCCGGAGGTGGCCCAGACGGTGCCGTCGGCGACTGCGTCGACGGTGGTCAGGACGGATGGCGTGGGCGTGTTCAGAGTGCCTCGTCGTCGGGCGCCACGGACGCCTCCGCCGGCTGGGCGCGCAGATAGCGCTGCACCAGCAGGTCGAGAAAGCGCTCTGGCGCGGTGGCCGCTCGGTTTCGGCTTTCCAGGTACCGCCGCCGCTCGAGAGCGAAGATGCTGCCGGCGGCCACGCCACCGCTGGCCAGCGCGACGATGTCGAAGGCGCCGAACCCCGGCATGATGGCCGCCCCGCCCAACCCCAGGATCGCGAAGGCCAGCGCCGACCGAACGCCCATGTGAGTCAGGCGCTCGCGCCGCATCTCGGACAGATCGATCTGAAAGGTGACCGACGTGGCGTAAGACGACGCCTCGCTGACCACCGTCTCCACGCGACCGGCCAGGCCGAACGCATAGCGCTTGGAAAAATCGAGCGAGCGCACCAGCCCCGGCCAGATGCCGCTGGCCCGTTCCCATTCGATGCGATCGCCATGATGCCGCCGGATGGTCATCAGCTGCTCGCGCAAGAACCGGTCGACGGCCCGGCGCACCCCAGACGCGGGCCCCGGCACCACCCGGCTGACGACGATCAGGCTGGGCCCCAGCGTCCGGGAAATGGCGTCCTGGGGCTCTGCCTCGGTGATGGCCCCGCGCTTCATCTCGGTCAGGGCCTGGGCGATCGCCTCGGGTCCCAGGCCGGCCTCTTCGCCCAGGCGGATCACCTCGCCGACGCTCAATGTGTCGTCGGGCGCCAGCTCGTTGCCGGCGTTTCCCCCGGTGTCTAGTTCGGCGGCGCGACGCAGGACAAAATCGACCTGCTTGCGCGAAAGCTTTTCTGCGGACACTTCTTTTTGATTATAGCGCCAAGTTTGCCGGCGATTCAGGTCCGGCGCGATCGAATGGGAAAACCAAGGCGCAAAATCCATTCATACAGGCGATCCGGTACCAGCGCCCGCAGGCGGCCGGCGGTCAGCGACGTGGGGCCGGTGGGCCAGCGCAGCTTCGGGTTGGGATGGGTGGCGGCCCGGTAGATGACCTTGATGAGGGGGTTCAACTCGGCGCGTTTCAGCTTGTGCGCCTGGCGCTGGTAATCGGCCACCAGCGTGGCGTAGGGGCCATCCGGCCGCGCGGCGCGCGCCGGAACTTCCTTGCTGTGCAGCGCCGTCTTGAACGGCCCGGGTTCGATCAGGGTGACCCGGATGCCGAACGGAATCAGCTCGTAGCGCAGCGATTCGATCATCGCCTCCAGCGCCCATTTCGACACGTGATAGGGCCCGGCGATGGGCAACACCACGCGCCCCGAGATCGACCCGATGGTCACCACGGCGCCGTTGCCACGCGCGCGCATGCTGGGCAGCACGGCGCGGGTCACCCGGTGCACGCCGATCAGATTCGTCTCCAGCTGGGCGCGCAGCTCGTCGGGCGCCAGTTCCTCCCACGGGCCATAGGCATAGTAACCGGCGTTGTTGACCAGGACATCCAGACGCCCGCCGGTCTCGGCCAGGGCGGCGCTGACGGCGGCCGCCACCGAATCGTCGCTGGTCACGTCCAGGGCGGGCACGCTCAGTTGCCAGGAATTGTCCCGCGCCTCGGCCAGCAGCTCGCCCGCCGCGCCCGGATTGCGGGCGGTGGCGAACACGCGCCAGCCTTTGCGCGCAAAGAAAACGGCGGTGGCCCGTCCGATACCCGACGCCGCGCCGGTGATCAGCACCGAAGGCGGCGCGCTGTTGCTGGCGTTCATCGCTTCACCCCCGCAGCAAGAATCCGACAAGGACCGTGGAAAGAAATCCCCAGACCGCGGCCGCCGCCACCCACAGCCGCGGCCCGCGCCGACGGATGCGCGACAGCACGCGCACGCCGATGGCCATGTACGTCGTCGACATCACCAGAAGGCCGGTCATCCACAGCAAGCTCTGCCGGCTGTGGCGATCGGGCGCCCGGGCATAGGCCAGCGCCCCCATCAGGAACACCATCCCCAGGAACACCTTGCCGATGGCGCCGCGACGGGCCCGCCCCCGCAGCTGCGCCGCTCGCACGTGCCGCAAGGAAGGTCGACGGTCTTCGGGCGGTGGCGGCGACATGGGCGGTCAGTATGGCATCGCATAGCCGACCTGCAGCAGGTGCGCGTTTCCCAGGGCCTGGCTGCTCTGGAAATAACGGGCGTACGAGATCTCGAACGTCCCCGCCGCGAACCATCCGAAGAACGGAACGTCGCGCACGCGAAAGGCCTCCCACGCGAACTTGATCTCTGGCATGTCCGTGGTGACCGGGGCCAGCTTGGGATCGCCGGGGAAATAGCGTGCCGTCGACGCGTAACAGTCGGGGTGCGCCATCCAATCGCACCAGAAATCGGCCGGCGTTTGAAAGTAATGGCGGTACGAAAGGCGCACCTCCAGATCGGCGGTCAGCGCCTGGTAGACACGCCCCTCGACGGTGTGGCTGTCGACGGACCAGCTGTCGCGATAATAACGATAGTGGAGTTGCAGGCCGGTTCCCGAGCTGGGCAGGTAGTAGGCGATGCGCGGCGCCAGGGCCAGGCGCCAGCGCGTGTCGGGCACCTGTTCATAGCCAAGGTTGGGAACCGATCGATAAAGGTTCGCTTGAAACCCGGACAGGTAACTCAGCTCGGCGCTGCCCTGGACGATGAGGCGCGGGCTCAAGATCTGGCTGTAGGCCAGGCCGCCGAAGT
>JAXDMH010000454.1:0-10807 GCA_034666225.1 Myxococcales bacterium | reverse complement strand
CGAGCGACGGCTGGTCGATCCGCTGACGCTGTTCAACGCCGCCCGGGTCAAACAGCTGGTGGCGCCCGGGACAGAAGTGGGCGTCCTGGCCACGTCGACGAATCGGTTCGAGCCACTGGTCCCCGCGCACGCGCTGTGCCCGAGCACCGGCGTCGACAATGCGGTGATGGGGCGCTGTCTGAATGACGCTTACGTGGCCAGCGTCGACGGACGCTGGCGTTCGCGGTCGGGTGACTACGCGGCGGCGGGTCAGGCCAGCGGGTCGCTGCTGGAGAACGGACCGCCGCGATCGCAGCGCGACGGCATCGCCATCGAACCGGGACACGTGGCCGGCGCCGGTTGGTTGTGGGTGGGCAAGCAGGGCGGGCGGCGCTGGCTGTGGGACGTCTCGCAGACGCTGCTGGGGCGACAGTTCGAGCTGAACGATCTTGGTTATCTCGACCGCAAGAATGACTACAACCTGAATGTCGACCTGGTCTATCGCAGCAACGAACCATGGTGGCGCACGCTGGACAGTCGGTCGGCCCTTACTGTCAACCTGCAGGAGACCCTGGACGGGATCAACCTGGACAGATTCGTCCAGATCGAAACCTCGGCCACGATGCGCGGGTACTGGGGTTACTACGCCGACCTGCACTGCCGGGCCGCCCACTTTGACGACCGCGAGACCGGCGATGGGACCGCCTTGCAACGCGCCGGCCTGTGCGGCAGCGACCTGTCGGTGTGGTCCGATCCGCGGCGGCGCGTGGTGATCTCCGCATCCGGGCAGGCGCAGCGCCTGGGCAACGGGGCGCACTTCGAGGCGCGCGGCCAGATCACTCTGCGCCTGTTGCCGCAGCTGGAGTTCGATCTGCTGCCGACGTTCGTCTATTCCAGCGGCGAGCCCCGGTACGTCTCGCAGACCAGCGCGGGCACCGACACGGTCTACAACTTTGGCCGGCTGCTGGCGCGCAGCGCCGGGGCCACGGTGCGGGCCAGCTACACCTTCACGCCGGAGCTGTCGCTGCAAGCGTACGGTCAGATCTTTCTGGCGTCGCTGCACTACAGTGACTTTTCGTCGGCAGTGAAGAGCGGCTTTCGCGGGCGCATCGCGCTGGATCAACTGACCGCGGCCGGCACGCCTGCAAGTAACCCGGACGTGGCCCAGGCGACGTTGAACGTGAACGTCGTCTTGCGCTGGGAATATCGGCTGGGCTCAACGCTGTTTCTGGTTTACACGCGCGCCCAGAATCCGGCCACGTCGCTGGCCACCGGCACGGCCGCCTCGCTGGATCTGGGACGCCTGTCGCGATCAACCTCAGGGGCCGACGTCATCATGCTGAAGCTCTCCTACTGGTGGGGGTAGGTCGGGCGGCGCGGCTTGATCGGGCGACGGCCGACGCCTTGCGCGGTGTGGGGCGCGCGCTTTTGCTGAGCGCGCACGCGAAAACGCCTCACGGAAGCGACGGGGTGCGGAATAGACCGCCAGGAATGGGCGTTTTCTTGGGTATCGGGGCTGGCACCGCGGCTGCAATAGAGAGAACCCAGAAAACAACAAACGCCGACGGAACCACCGGCGGCAGATGAAACCACACTCGGAGGATCACCATGATTCGCAACACCATGTTCGGCCTGTCTCTTCTCGCTCTGTCGGGCGCCACTGCTTTCGCGGCGCCGATGGTCAAGAACCATCGCGCCAAGATCGTCGCCGCGGCCCCCGCGGCTGACAGCGCCGCCGCCCCCGCGGACGGCAAAGAGCCGGCGAAAGACAGCAAGAAGACCAAGCACGTCAAGAAGGCCAAAGGCGACGCCGCCAAGACCGAGGCCCCCAAGACCGAAACGCCGGCCACGAAGTAACCCCCACGCGGCCGCACACAGAAACGCGCGAGGCCAGGTCAGTCGCGTAGGAACGCAGGTGGCGTTGCCGCCGGAGTTCCGTCGCAGGAGGTCTGGAACAGTCTGGAACCCTCCCAGTAGTCTGGTCCCTCGCGTAACCAGTACTAGATCCGCGACAGCACGGGAACTCAACGTGCCCAGGCGTCTCACGGCGCCCCGTGCTGTCGCGGAAGTGCGGATTTTGGTGCGGACGCTGGCGGCCAATGCCACCGGTGAAGTGCTAGATTTCGCGGCCCGACACACCCATGATTCTTGACGAGAAACCAAACTGCCAATGCAAACGTCCCGTGCTCCGTGATGGCGTTCCACTCAGCATCTTCCAGCGACTTGGGTGCCGCGCGGTGGACGAATAGCGTCAAGGGCGCGAGTCGGCTGACAAGGCCGGATGCTGCCCGGCGCAACCGCCGGGCGTACCAGGGCGTCGTGTCCGGTGCTCCGCACGTCTGACGCGGAGGGTGGAACGCGGGAGCGTCAGAGGGTACCCGGCGTGCGCCTACCGCCTGCGGCGCCGGCCTAGAAAAAATTCCCGGGCGCTCCCCAGAACGGGCCGTTGCCATCCGGCGGACGTCTTGGTGTTCACCGTACGACACGCCCTGGACATGCAGCTACGACCCCGCCACGTCGTCAATCACCACGGTCTTCAGTAAGATCAGCACCGGCCAGATCGTCGAGGCCGACATCGAGGTTAACGCGAAGAACTTCCAGTGGGCGGATGTCGAACTGACTGGTGACCAGGCGCGCATGGACCTTCAGAGCGCGCTCACCCACGAAATGGGGCACGTCTTGGGGTTCGACCACACCTGTGTCAGCCTGGGCACCGTCGATCCCCCCCTGGACGAGGCCTTCGTGCGATACGGCCAGCACCGCCATCCGCGAAACAACGATGTCTGCGATTTTCGTCGCTGGCGACATTTCCAAGCGCACCTTGGCCGCTGACGATCAGCGCGCTGTCTGCGAGACCTATCCACGCGCCGACGGCGGTGCGTCGGATGACGCAGCCGATACGCCGTCCTTCGCCGCATGTGCCGCGCTCTCCGACGCCGGCACGAACGATGGTGGCGCCAGCGACGGCAATGCCGGCACGAACGATGGCGGCGCCACCGACACCGGTGGGGCCGATGCAACCAAGAACGAGGACGCACCCGGCAACGCCGACGCGACCGGTGAGGCGGGGCCACCATCTCCGGCATCGGACGGCTGCGGCTGCGCCGTCAGCCAGCGCGGTCCGCGCGGATCTCTCCTGCTGCTGGCCTTGCTCGGCGTGCTCGTTCGGCTCAGGCGGCGGTGCCGGACGTATCGCGCCGAGGACTCACCCAAGGAACAGGAACGGCGCGCGTCGGAGAAGCCGTCTCCGCCTTGATCTTCCACCGGGCCGGAGCGCTGCCAGGATCGACCGGACTTTCCTGGCCAGAGCTCTGCTGAGCTCAGCCGTCATGATCGAACCGGCGCAGCTCCGGCACCGGCCACGCTGTCAGGCTAGGACTCGAATTCCAGCCGTCGCGCCTGCTGCCGCTTCTGGTAGTCGGCCACCATCTTCAGGCTTCCCCGCCATTGGTCGACGAAGAAATCGATCAGCGCCAAGCGCTCGCGGCCAGCGCGGACGAGCGGCTGGCCGGGGCGGGGGCGACCACGTCGCAACGAGTAATCGCCCATCAGCCTGAGGTAAGTACGCCGCCGCGACGAAAGGATGAGGAGCGGCGGCTGACCCGCGCGCAGGGTGGGCACGTTAGCGAGTAGCCGCGCCATGCGGCCGTTCCCGTCAGCGTAGGGGTGGATCGCCGTGAAGCCTAGGTGCACGTCGGTATACGCCTCGACGAGGCGGCGCAACGCGGCCGGTGTGATGCCGCCTTTGGTCGATGTCCGACGGCGCGTGCGCACGGCCGGCGCGCGACAACGATCGGCGAGCAGGTCGAGCCACGCCGCGACCAGCGCGGGCACGTCGGCCGGCGAGGCGTAGTCGTGCCACTTCGGGGCACCCCTGGTGGTGAGTGCATTGGTGCCATTGGGCTCCACCTTCCACTTGCCCACCGGCGCCAGCGCGTCGACCTCGGCGCCGGTCTGCACCGCGCGGTGCAGCTCATGAAGCTGCACAATCCCGATCGGGTGCCCGCCGCGCGTCCAGGCCGCCATCAGGCGGATGGCCTGTGCGTGCCCGTGAAGCTCCTGGTGCTCGCGCAGCGTCTTGCCGCTCACCGTCAGCCCCTGAGAGAGCACGAACACGGTGTCGCCCGCCGAGATCGTGTTGCCCTCGATGGCCGTCGACGAGTGCGACCACTGCGCCACCAGCGCGGTCGCAAGCCCCGCCCGCAAGTCAGCGTCGAGCCCCGCCAGGAACGGCCAATCCCCCAACCCGAGCGGATCGGCCGCCGCACCTGCCTTCCGTCCCGCAATCAGGCGCGCGCCCGCTCCGACGGCCCCCCCCTGCCTCAGCACCCGCGCGAGTTCGTCCACTCCCACGCCCAGCGCTGCCGCCAGCGCCGCCACCGTCGCCCGCTGCGGCTGTGCTCGGCCCCCCTCGATTGCGCTCAACGTCGCCTGCCGCACCCCGCAGCGCCGGGCGAGATCCGCCTGGCTGAGCCCGGCCTCGCGCCGCAATGACTTGAGGGTGTCCGCCACGCCGCCATCTTATACGGTTTTGGTACCGTATGGCTCTTCACCATGCAATGGATCGCCGAGCGCCCGGCCCGTCAGGCCGGCCCGGTCGGGCGTGTCGCTCGGCGAGCCCGCAGCGCCCGTGCCGCCGTCACCGCCAGCACGCCAAGCGCGATGCCCCAGGCGATCCAGATGACGGCGTGCCAGTAAAGAAAGATGAGGCGCCGCGACGACGTCGGCGTCAACAGCGCCGGCAGCGCGCCTCTGCGATCCAGCGCCAGCACGTCCATCAAAACGGCCACCGTGCCGTGCACCAGCAGGCCCGCATAGATGCTGCGGGTCTTCATGGACAGCGAGCCCAGCACCACCGCGCCCACCATGGCGCCGCACGCTTCCAGGTACGGCTTGCCGTAATGGATCATGCAGTAGGGGACCACCATCGACCAGATGGCCCCCACGCCGAACACGCGCGTGGCCCGGATCCACCAGCCGCGGAAGAACATCTCCAGGCCGACGAACTGGGCCAGGTACAGCAGCTCCCACAGCACGAAGTCCAGCCACGATCGGCCGGCCAGCTTGTAGATCGGATAGTAGGCGCCAAAATCCGGCTGCCGTTTCACCAGCAGCATGAGGGGAATCATCACCACCACGCACAGCGCATAGATCCAGGCGTGCTGGCGCAGACCGTGCGGGCGCAACCCAAAATCCAGCAGGCGATCGCGACGAAAAAGCAGCGGCCAGACGGCAAACGGCAACAGATATCCGGCCACGCGCAGCAGCGCCCACCAGGCGCGCAGGTACAGCTCTTCATAGGCGGCGAAGTCCAGCCAGGTGCTGGGGTGCAGCCTTTCGCGCTGGCGCAGCCACGGCCGCAGCACGGTGTCGAACAGCTGCCAGCGGCTGTAATACTCCTGCATTGTCAGGATCAGGGCGGCCAACGTCAGCGCCACCAGCGGGCGATAGTCGATCTCGCCGCGCTGGTGCAGGTCGCGCCGATAGACGAAGGCCTCTTCGTCCAGTTCGCGCCAGGTGTCGCGAAAGAACAGCCAGACCAGCGGCGCCACGATGGCCAGCAGCGGGATGGGGACGGCCCATTTGATCTGGGGCAGCTCAAGCCATCTCATGTCGCGGCGCGGGCGTCTCCCTCGTCCCGCGGCAACCATTACCAGACATTCGCGCGGCGAACGAGCTATCTTCACCGACCGATGGACAAAGCAACGACGGAAGAGCTCTCGAAGATCGGTCGGTTCATCCAGACCTATTCCAGCTTTCTCTCCAGCTTCGTCATCGGCGTGGCGGGATTGGTGGCGACGTCGATCTGGCAGTACCGCCAGTCGCAGACCGCCGCCGAGACGGCGCGTTCGGAACAGACCATCGCCCGCACCAAGGCGGACAACGACTGGCGCATCGCCCGCGCCGAGATCCTGTCCAAGAACCTGAACGTGCTGTCAACGCAGGGGCCGAACACCGCTGACCAGCGGTTCGGCGTTCTTCTGTCGCTGACCCGCGGCAACATCATCGACCCGGAGCTGGCCGTGTCGTACGCGCTGGAGCTGGGGAGGGACAACGCCGGTTACATGCGCGCGGTCCTGGCCAGCACGACGAACAAGAACTACATGCAGCTTGCCGAGGCGTTCAAGCTGACCTGCCTGCAGCGGTTCGGCGTGCAGCGCGCCGCCGAGATCTGCAAGGACGACAAGCTGGCCGATCGCTCGGATTCCATCGCGCAATTGATCCAGGACGAGACCCAAGCCGCCGCCGACGCCGGCTTTGCCCAGGCCGGCCCGATGGTGCTGCTGCGCAACGAACGCGAGGTGCAGGCCCACCCGGGGCGCCTGGCCTGGCTGTTTGAACCGGTGCTGCAGGATCTCTACGAGCGTCGACAGTGGAAAGAGATCGCCAAGTTCGAAGAGACCTCGTCCGGGGCGCACCTGGTGGGCTCGCTGGTGCTGGCCACGGCGCGCACCGGCGAGCTGCTGAGCAGCAGCGAAGCGGCGGCGCTGCAGAAGTTCCACAGCGATCAGAGGCAGTGGCTGGTGACCTATCTGGGCAGCAACAGTTGCGATCCCGAATGCCGCGGCAAACTGGTCGACGTCATGTTGAGCTCGTACGGCGAGGCGCAGGGTGATTACGACGACCCGATGAAGAAGCTGCTGCACCAGCCCCGCGCCGAGGCCGGGCCATCGCTGGCCACCTTTCATTCGCGCATCCTGTGGTGTCAGGTCGACGCCGACGATCTGATGGAGTTTCGCGACCGCGTGCTGGTCCCCGCCGCCACCGAAGCCGTGGCCGACGGCAAGTCAGCGCCCACCATGGTCGACGACATCGTGGCGCTGGTCGCGCTGGTGCCCGAACCGACCGCCAGCGGTGATCCCAAGAGCCTGGCCGCCTGGAAAGCGCTGATTGCGACGCTGGCCAAGTCCAACGAGCACATCCAGCGCATCTTCTCCAGCCGTCGCAGCACCGCCCAGCGCGAACGCACCAATCCGCCGCCCATGATCAAGAAGGTCAACTTCTGCGGCGCCGCCGACACGGCGCTGGCCGTGCCCAAGATGGATCAGTAGGCAGATCAGTAGGTCGGATCAGTAAGACCTTTGTAAGGTACGCTGCCGGGCGGAGGCCCCCATTGAGGATGAGAATAAGGAACAAGATCACGGCAGCGACGATGGTAGCGACGTTGGGAATCGCCGGTCTTCTGGTGCTGGCACAGAGCAGCCGCGCCGACGAGGTCGACGACGGGGCAGGTCCCGAGTTCGTCGTGGCGGCGAACGTTCACGGCGACGGTTTCGAGGTCAAGCAGAGGATCATCGGCGACCTGCAGGGGCCCGTCACGATCGTGACCCGGCTTGCCGTCAGTACGGCGTTTCCGCCCAGCCCGCCGCAGATCGAGAAGCTGACCGTCCGGGTGACCGTCCCCTCGCACGGCCAGGCCCACGCGGCCGGTCTGCTGCTGGCGGTGGGCGTGGCAGAGGGTTTCTCGCCTCAGCAGGTCGCCGACGTGTTCGCGCAGTTGAACTGGTCGGTGAAGTTCACCATCAAGGGCCAGGTCGCTCCCATCGGCGCCACGCACGCTGGCGCTTTGTCCAACTTGATCGCCGCGGGGCTGCTGGTCAGCGACCGGCCGGGCGGCGGCTGCGACGGCGCGCTGGCGTTCTTTCAGGCCGCCGCCCATCAACTGGGGCTGCCGGCCTCCTGCGGCGCACCCGGACCAAACAACAACTGAGCGGTGACCTGACGCCTGAAAGCGCAGGGTACGGGCGATCCGTTGGTCGGCGCCGCCCGTAATAGGGGGCAGGACCCCACACAAAGGAGCTACGACATGCGCATGCTATTGAAGGTCAGCCCGCAGGGTGAACTGGGAAACAAGGCGATCGTGGACGGAACGTTCGGGCGGGTGTTCGGTCAGTTCGCTGAGCGGTTTCATCCGGAGGCGACTTACTTCGTGACCGAGAACGGCCAGCGCACCGCGATGATCTTCTTCGACCTGAAGGCCGAGTCCGACATGGTCGCCGCCGCCGAACCATTCTGGAACGAGCTTCACGGCACCGTCGACTGGTGCCCGGCGATGACCCCCGACGACGTCCAGAAGGGCCTGGCCGCGCTGGCAAAGCGCTAACGACGCTCGGACCCTCACCCCGCCCCTCTCCCACGCTTCGCGCGGAAGAGCGAGATTGAAGCGCGCGCAGGCGGCGTGCCCGCGCGCTCTCTCAGAAGGTGTCGTGCGACGGCGACCAGGTGGGCGCCGGATCGAAGACGTCAGCACGACGTCGCCGGGGCCGGTGTACAAGGCCGCGAGACGCGCCGGCGCGAAGTTGACCACCTTGGCATCCGTCGTCCGGCATGGGGATCCATAGTAAATGCGATGGCGGACTCCAATCCCCGGCTGTCGAGGATCCCGCGTGGAACCGTGGGGGGAGCCGTTCCTCGACCCCCTGCACGGCCATCAGGCGCAGGGCAGCCTGATCTGCAATGCTGCGACCGTGCCCCAGCAAGCCCCCGCCTTCCTGCTGATCTTGATCTATCTGGGGTTCGTCAGTCTGGGTTTCCCTGACGGCGCCCTGGGCGCGGCGTGGCCGCAGATGCGCGCGGGGCTGGGGCTTCCCGTCGGCCTGGCCGGGATACTGACGATGGTGGCGACGCTGCTGTCGGCCGCGTCCAGCCTGTCCAGCACGGCGATCATCAAGCGCGGACGCACGGGAGTGGTGGTGCTGGTCAGTGGCTGCCTGACCGGTGGGGCGCTGGTGATGATTGCGCGCGCGCCCAGCTTTGTCTGGTTGGTGGTCGCGGCGGTGCCGCTGGGCCTGGGGGCGGGGGCGGTTGATGCGTCGTTGAACGGGTATGTCGCGCGGCACTACAGCGGCCGGCACATGAACTGGCTGCACGCCTGCTGGGGCATCGGGGCCACGGCGGGACCGCTGGTGATGACTCAGGCCGTGCGGTCGCCGGATGGCTGGCGCGGGGGCTACCTGGCGCTGGGCGCGGCGCAGTTGATGCTGGCTTTGATCTTCCTGGTGACGCTGCGTCTGTGGGACACGGCGGAAACCTCGCGACCGACGACCACGCAGGCGACGACAGGCACCAACCCGCCCAACTCCGAAGCCGGTTGGTTGTCTCCGCTCATCTTCGCTGTCTACGTCGGCGTCGAGCTGATGGTCGGGCTGTGGGGTGCTTCGCTGCTGGTTGAGTCTCGGGGTGTGGCGCCGGCAGCGGCCGGGCTGGCGTCTTCGGCGTACTACGGCGCCATCACCATCGGTCGCATCATGGTGGGAACGGTGGTCAATCGATGGGGCAACCGGCGCATGGTGCGCCTGGGGTTGGGGATCGCGCTGCTCGGCGCCGCGCTGTTGTTCCGGGCCAACACGGCGGCGCTGGGAACCGCGGCGCTGCTGCTGATCGGGTTGGGGCTGGCGCCGGTCTATCCGTGCTTGATGCACGAGGTCCCGCGGCGCTTCACCCCCGACGGCGGACTGGTGGTCGTCGCCCGACAATCCAGCGCCGCCTATCTGGGGTGCGCCTTGCTGCCGGCGGCGATAGGCTGGCTGGCGCAACGCCGGTCGCTGGAGACACTTCCGGTGGCGGTGATCGCCGGCCTGCTCTGTCTTCTGCTCGTGGTCGGGCGCCTCGATCGTGTCAGCTGAGCGAGCGGTCGCCCGGTCCTTACCGAGCGTCTTTGCTGGCCATGTACAGAACCAGGTCGACGCAACGATTGCTGTAGCCCCATTCGTTGTCGTACCAGCTGACCAGCTTGAAGAAGTTCGGGTTCAGTTCGACCGAGCTGCCGGCGTCGTAGATGCTTGACCGCGGGTCGTGGATGAAGTCGCTGGAGACCACCTCCTCGTCCGTGTAGCCGAGGTATCCCCTCAGGTAGGTCTCGCTGGCGCGCTTGAGAGCGGCGTTGATCTCTTTGATGCTGGTGGCCTTCTCGGTCTTGAAGGTCAGATCCACCACCGACACCGTCGGGGTCGGCACGCGGAAGGCCATGCCGGTCAACTTGCCCTTCACCTCGGGCAGCACCAGGGCCACGGCCTTGGCGGCGCCCGTCGACGACGGGATGATGTTCAGGGCGGCGCTGCGCCCGCCGCGCCAGTCCTTGCGCGAGGGACCGTCGACGGTCTTTTGCGTGGCCGTATAGCTGTGCACGGTGGTCATCAGCCCCTCGCTGAGGCCGAATCCCTCCTTCAGCACCACATAGACCACCGGGGCCAGGCAGTTGGTTGTGCAGCTGGCGTTCGAGACGATGTTGTGTTTGCCGGGGTCGTACTTCTCGTGGTTGACACCCATGACCACGGTGATGTCGTCATTCTTGCCCGGGGCCGAGATGATCACCTTCTTTGCGCCGGCGGCGATGTGCCCCTTGGCTTTCTCCGCCTCGGTGAACAGGCCCGTCGATTCGATGACGTAATCGACGCCGAATTTTTTCCAGGGCAGCTCGGCCGGCGTCTTGGCGCTGACCACGTGCACCTCTTTGCCGTCGACGACCAGAACGTCGTCGGATTCCTTGTCGGGCGACGACTTCTTCGAGGCGACGGTGCCTTCGAACTTGCCCTGGATGGAATCGTATTTCAGCAGGTAGGCCAGATTGTCCGCGGGAACGATGTCACCGACAGCGACCACCTCGACCTCTTTGCCAAACAGGCCTTGGGTGTACAGGGCCCGAAACACCAGACGGCCGATGCGGCCGAACCCATTGATCGCGATGCGGATGCTCATTTTCGTTCTCCCGTAGATCCCGGCGCGTCAACGCCGACGTTTGTGGAACAAAACCGTATTTATCCGACCCGTGGCCCCCCTGCAAAGCAAATTGACTCCCGGTGCGGCGACGGCTACCGGCCTGGTTTGC
>JAXDMH010000453.1:0-7612 GCA_034666225.1 Myxococcales bacterium | reverse complement strand
GCTCGGGGTGTTCCTGATAGCTGTCCAGCGCGGCGCGACTCTCGAACTCGGAATAAAGAGCCAGATCGCCCGACTGCTCGCTGCCGCTGAAATCCAGACCGACCTCGATGCGCAGCAGGCCGGGAATTCGGCCGCGCAGCGCCTCCAGTTTTTCTTTGATCAGCCGCGCGTTGGTTTCCTTGCTGTTGCCATGAGCCGTGGGCTTCAGCCGCCAGAAGACAATGTGCTTGACCATGACTGGCTTTTATCCCAGCTCGCCGATTTGCCGATAGGTCCGATCTCGATCGCACCGGAGGTCTTCCAGGATCGCACCCAGCGCCTCGACACCGCGCGTGCTGACCGTGGCAAAGTTCTGCCGGGCCACGCTCTCCGAAACGTCGACCCCGGCGGCGCGCACCTGTTCCATCAGGCTGGCGCGCACCAGCTGCACGGTCGGGTCAGGACAGCGGCGCACGAAGGCCACCAGCTGGTTCGCGTCGCGAAATTCGCTGGCTCCGAACGGGTGAAACGCCGCCAGCAGAAACGGCGACGACTCGGTCAGCGGGCGGCGGGCGCGCTCGGCCCGTCGCAGCCGTTCGGTAAAACCGTCGAAGGCGGGGGAGTCCAGCGCCAGGCGCGGGAAGATGACGAAGGCGATGTCGACCGGCGGCGCCTCCGCCAGCCACCGGTCGATGAACGGCGACAGCGCGCTCGGCGCCGGCTGGTGGGCGCTCACCACCGCTCGCCGAAACGTTCCCTGCCGCACCACGCGCTCGGCCCAGGGGCAAAGGCCGTAGGCCAGGACCACCTCGTTCAGATAGCGGTCATGGAGGCGCAGCGCCTGGGTGGCCAGGTGGTCCGCCGCAGCCGCCCCCACCAACTATTCGCCCCCGGAGCCCGATCCTGATTCGACGAACGATCCGATGCCGCGAAACTTCTGATAGCGATCCTCGCGCAGCTTTGCTGGTGGTTGCATCAGCAGCTCGGCCACGTGGCGGCGCAGAGCATCGCCCAGATTGCGCGCGGTCAGCGCGTGATCGCGGTGGGCGCCCCCGGGCGCCTCGGGCACGATCTCGTCGACGATGCCCAGGCGCCGCAGATCGGTCGCCGTCATCTTCATGGCCTCGGCCGCCTCCGCCTTCTTGCTGTCGTCGCGCCACAAGATCGACGCGCAACCCTCCGGCGAGATGACCGAGTAAGTGGCGTATTCCATCATCAGAATCCGATTGGCCACGCCCAGCGCCAGCGCCCCACCCGACCCGCCTTCCCCGATCACCGCGCAGACGATCGGCACCGGCAGCCCCGCCATGACCTCCAGGTTTTTGGCGATGGCCTCGGCCTGCCCGCGCTCTTCGGCATCGATGCCTGGATAAGCCCCCTGCGTGTCGATCAGGCAGATGATCGGTTTGCCCAGCCGCCCCGCCATCTCCATCAGGCGCAGCGCCTTGCGATAACCTTCCGGTTTGGGCTGCCCGAAATTGCGCTGCACCTTTTCCTTGGTGCTGCGCCCTTTCTGATGGCCGACCACCAGCACCGGCGTTCCTTCGAACGTGGCGAAACCGGCGACGATGGCCGGGTCGTCGGCAAAGCGGCGGTCGCCGTGCAGCTCGATGAAGCCCTCGAACAGCCGTTCGATGTAGTCCAGCGTGTAGGGACGCGCGGGATGGCGCGACAGCTGAACCTTCTGCCAGGCGGTCAGCTCGGCGAAGATCTCCTGCTGCAGCTCGCGCGCCCGCGCTTCCAGCAGGCGAATCTGCGGGCGCAGTTCGGGCGCGTCGCCGCTGACCCGGACCAGCTCTTCGATCTTGCGTTCCAGTTCCACCACCGGACGTTCGAAGTCCAGGGAGGGGGTCAGAACCTCGGCGGCGCGGGCAGCGTTGTCAGCCATGAAAACCGCGGAAGTCTAGCGCGAGGCGGGCGGTCAAGTAAGGGCCGCCCGAATTCGCCCGGCGATCTCCTCGCGCTCCTCGTCGGAGGCATAGGGGACGCGCGGCCAGAAAAAACCGCGCAAACCGTCCTTGCGGCGACGCGGCACCACGTGCACATGCAGGTGCGGCACGCTCTGGGAAACCTTGGTGTTGAGGCCCAGGAAAGAGCCATCGGCGGAAAGGCCGGTCTCCAGCGCGCGCGCCACCCGCTGGGCCGCCCCGAAGACCGCGGCCAGCTGCCCCGGCGTGGCGTCCAGCAATGTCCCGACGTGGGCCCGGGGCACCACCAGCACGTGCCCCTTGAACACCGGACGGCCGTCCAGAAACGCGCAGACGTCGTCGTCGCGCAGCACCACGGACGCGGCCAGGTCGCCGGCCACGATGTCGCAGAAGACACAACCGGGGACGCGCTCCGGCGCCGTGTCGACCGCGCTCACGGCGCGCGCCGCTCCAGCGCGGCGCCCACGATGTCGTCCAGGCCGGCATACTGGGCGCCGCCATCCTCCAGGCGGGCCAGCGGCGCCTGGGCGTCCTTGCGAAACCAGGTCCGCTGCCGGCGCGCGTAGGCGACGGTGGCGGTGACGGTGTCCTTGATCGCCTGTTCCAGCGAGCAGGCGCCATCCAGATGCGACCCCAGCGGCTGATAGCCCAGCGCCTGCAGTGGCCGCAGCGATGGACCGTAGCCGGCCGCCCGCAACGCCCGGACCTCGTCGAGAAAACCGGCGGCCATCATCTCGCCCACACGCTTTTCGATGCGGGCGCGCAGCTCGGCCAAAGGGGGATCCAGCACGACGACCGCCGGCTGCAGATCGCCGGCTGGTGCCGCTGCCTGCTGGCGCAGCACGCTGATCGCGGTGCCGGTCTGTTCGAAGACCTCCAGGGCGCGGCTGATGCGGATCAGATCCTGGCGTGCGATCGAAGCAGCGGCGACTGGATCGACGGAGGCCAGGCGATCATGCAGCACGCCGATCCCCAGCCGCAGGGCCTCGTCGCGGTGGCGCTGGCGAATCGCCTGGTCGGGCGGCGGCGCCTGGAAAAGCCCCATGGTCAGCGCCCGGTAGTAAAGACCGGTGCCGCCCACGACGATGGGCACCCGTCCACGACCGGCGATGCGCTTGATGGCCACCCGAGCCAGGGCCGCCCAGCGCGCGGCGTGAAACGGTTCGTCGGGGTGAACCAGATCCAGCAGGTGATGCGGCACCAGGCGCCGATCGTCGCGCGTCGGTTTGCCGGTGCCGATGTCCAGGCCGATGTACACCTGCTGCGAATCGCAGGCGACGATCTCGCCCCCCAGCTTTTGCGCCAGCGACATGGCCAGCGCGCTTTTTCCCGAGGCGGTCGGCCCCAGCACGGCGATGAATTTCGTCATCTCGTCGTCATCTGGTCGTCATCAAATACGGCCGAAGCGACGTTCGATCTCGGCCATGGGCAACCTTAGCAAGACCGGCCGGCCGTGCGGGCAGTGCGATCGCAGGTCGACGCCGTCAAGCTGCTCCAGCAGGGCCAGCACCTGCGGCCGCCCCAGCACATCGCCGGCCCGCACCACGCTGTGACAGGCCATGGTGGCCAGGGCGTGGTCGATGCGCTCCGCCACCGACGTGTCCGCCCCGCCCTCCGCCAGCTGGGCCAGCACGTCGTGTAGCAGCGGGTTGGGATCGGCGTCTTTCAACAGCTCGGGCACGGCGCGCACCAGGATGGTGGTCTTGCCGGTGGACGCCGACGTCGACGTCGGGCGCGCCGGCGCCACGTCGATCTCGAAGCCGAGGGTTTGCAAGAGACCGGACTCGGTGGCGCTGACCGCGGCCAGCTCGTCGAGCTCGACGGGAAGCGGAAACAGCAGACGCTGGCGGCGAACCTCGCGCCGCGATTGCGCCGTGCGCAGGCGCTCGAAGGCCACGCGCTCGTGGGCGGCGTGCTGATCGATCAGGATCAACTCGCCCTCGCCCTCGCAGACCAGATACGTCTTGTGCAGCTGGCCGACGTAGGACAGTGAAGAGAAGAAGCCTGGCAGTGGTGATGGTGTCGAAGACAGGGACGGTGACGAAAACGGGGACGATTCCGTGGAGCGGAAGGAGAGCGCCTCGTCGAAATCGCCGTCGCGCGCGCGCAGCGGCAGGGCACCTTGCAGCGAACGTCCCAGCGCCAGGGCGCCGGCCGGCGTCCGCAAGGCGCGGCCCGTCGGTGACTCGTCGGCCTGCGAGCCTGGCCGCGGCGGCAAGGTGAAGACCCGCATGGCCCGACCCGACTCCGCCGCCAGCCACGGCGCGCGGGCCACCGCCTTTCCCACGACGTGGCGAACGGCGGCGTAGACCTCCTGGGCGCGCGCGAAACGCACCTCCAGCTTTTGCGGGTGGACGTTGATGTCCAGCTCTTGTCCGGGAACGTCGATGAACAGCGTGGCCAGCGGATAACGCCCCTTCTCCAGGATCCCGCCATAGCCCAGGGCCAGCGCGTGCAGCAACGCCCGATCGCGCACGAACCGTCCGCCCACGAACAGGAACGTCGAGCGCGCCGTGGTCGACGCCTCCTCGGGGCCGGCCAGGAACGCCCGCACCTGGCAGCCCCCTTCCTCGCCCACCGCTTCGTGCAGCACGCTGGCCCCGCGCCGGGCCAGCCCCGCCCGCACCCGCTCGCCCAGATCGCGGTGCGGCGGCAGATCCAGGGCCACGCGACCGCTGGCGCGCAGGCGCAGGTGCACGCTGGGGTGCGACAGGCTCAAGCGCAGGACCGCCTCGGAGATGTTCCCGGTCTCCGTCGCCTCCGATTTCAAAAACTTCTGGCGGGCGGGCGTGTTGAAAAATAAGTCGCGCACCTCGATCTGCGTGCCGCTGGGAATGCCGGCCTCGCGCGCTTCCGTCTCGATGCCGGCTTCCACGGTCAGGCGCACGCCGCTGGGCGCGTCGGCGGTCTTGGTCGACAGGGTCAGGCGCGACACCGCGGCGATCGACGGCAGCGCCTCGCCGCGAAACCCGAACGTGCGCAGCCCCCACAGGTCGTCGGCCGAGGCGATCTTGGACGTGGCGTGGCGTTTCAGCGACAGGCGCGCGTCGTCGGGGGACATTCCGCTGCCGTCGTCGACGACGCGGATCAGCCGTCGCCCGCCGGCCTCCACTTCGATGTCCACGCGGGTGGCCCCGGCGTCCAGGGCATTTTCCACCAGCTCCTTGACCACCGAGGCCGGCCGTTCCACCACTTCGCCGGCGGCGATCTGATCGGCCAGCGCGGGCGGCAGAACGCGAATCATCCTCGCGGCTCACCCTATGAGGCGGACGCGGGGTAATCAACCCCATTCCGCAGGGATTGACAGGGCCGCCGCGCCAGACTATAAACCCTCGCTTTCTCAGGTTTTTCCCCAAGGAGCGCAGGACCATGTCCCTCAAGATGGGCCTCATCGGCCGCAAGATCGGAATGACCCAGGTATTTCACGAGGACGGCAGCGCCCTCGGTTGCACGGCCGTGTCGGTGGGACCCTGCGTGGTCACCGGCAAGCGCACCGTCGACAAACACGGATATTCCGCCCTTCAACTGGGGTTCGAAGAGATGCCGCTGCGGCTGATGACCCGCCCGCAAAGCGGCTATTACAAGAAGGCCGGCGTGGAGAAACCGCTGCGCCACCTGCGCGAGGTTCGCCTGGATCCCACGGAGCTGGACAAGTACGAGGTCGGCAAGACCTTGCGCGCCTCCGACGTCTTCAAGATCGGCGACGTCGTCGACGTGGTGGGGACGACCAAGGGCAAAGGCTATCAGGGCGTCATGAAGAAGCACCGGATGAAGGGCGACAGCGCGACCCACGGTACGCACGAGTTCTTCCGCCACGGCGGATCGATCGGCTGTCGTTTGACGCCGGGCCGCGTGCACAAGGGCAAGCGGATGTCGGGCCTGATGGGCAACGTCAAGAACACGTCGTCGGATCTGGTGGTCGTCAGCGTGCTGGACGACAAGGACGTGGTCCTGGTCAAGGGTGCCGTCCCCGGAGGCCCCAACGGCATCGTCCTCATCAAGGGCAGCGTCAAGGACGTCAAGAAGTACATCGTCCCCCGCGCCATCAAAGAGGTCGAGTCCAAGAACCCGATGAAGGCGTCCAAGAAGGGCGCACCGTCAGCCGCCAAAAAGTAAGTAATCGGGGGAGGGCAAAGCCCTCGCTGTCATGTCGAAGTTGCGGGACGCCCGTCATCGTCACGATGTCTTCTTCAAGAAGGCGCGTGAGGAGGGCTTCGCGGCGCGGTCGGTCTTCAAGCTGGAGGAGATCGACAAGCGGGTGCGCCTGCTGCGCGCAGGGGCGCGTGTTCTGGATCTGGGGTGCCGTCCGGGATCGTGGCTGCAGTACGCGGTCAAGATCGTCGGGAAGCACGGCGTGGTGGTGGGGATCGATCGCGATCCGCTGCCGGCGCCCATCCCCGGCGCCCGGGTGATCCTGGGAGACATCTACAAGATCACCGACGGCGAGCTGCTGGGTGAGGCGGCCGCCTTCGACGCCGTGCTGTCGGACATGGCCCCGGACACCACCGGCATCCGGGCCACGGATCAGGCGCGCTCGGCGGCGCTGTTCGAGGAGGCGCTGGGGCGGGCCGAACGGCTGCTGGCGCCCGGCGGCGCCTTCGTCGGCAAGATCTTTCAGGGCCCCGACCTGCCCACCATCCGGCGCCGGATGGCCGCCCGCTTCGCCGAGGTGCGCATCGTCAAACCGGAGAGCTCGCGCGCCCAGAGCATCGAGATCTACCTGGCCGGCACCGGCTTCACACCGCCACCAGCCTGACGGTCGGGTCCGCTATCCGACCAGATTTTCGGTGGCGCCCTTGCCCTGGCGCAGGATGCGCACCCAATCGTCGAGCAGGCTGATCACCGTTGAAGGCGGACCCAGCAGCGGCCCGCCGTCCAGGATCAGATCCAGCTCGGCGCCGAACTCGCTTTCGATCTCGGCGGCCGTGCGCAGCAGGCGTCCATCGCGCCCCTTCGCCGTGGCGGTCAGCAGGGGCAGCCCCAGCGCCCACAACATCTTTTCGCACAGGGGATGAGCCGGGACCCGCACGCCGATGGTGCGGCGCTGCCCGACCACGAACGGATCGGGAACCGCGTTCGTGGCGCCCAGCTCGATGCAGTACGGGCCGGGCAGGATGCGCGACAGGATGCGATAGGCCTCGGTGCTGACGGCGGCGTAACGGGCCACCTCGCCCAGGTCGGGGAGCAGAAACGACATCGGCCGTATCTTGACGTCCAGGCCGCGCATGCGCTGGATACGCTCGGTGGCGCGCTTGTGCCCGAAGGCGCAGCCGATGCCGTACAGCGTGTCAGTGGGAAAGGCAATCACGCCGCCCCTCGTCAGGATCGGCACTGAAATCTTCACGGCGGCTTCCACCGCCGTGCTTTCGTTGGTATCGAGAATCTGGGCCATGACTTTCGTGTGGACAGATGATGATGACGTGCTGGTTCGCGAAAGTTAAGCTTTCGCTTGGCGGGCGATGATGCCTCAAACTTGGTCTCGGCGCGCGCCGGGAATTGGCCGGACGGCGCTGGCGCTGGCAGCAGCAGCGCTGGGCGCCTCCGCCGCGACTATCGCGGACGCCGCCCAACCCTGGCGCGACGCAGAATCCGCGGTGGCCATCTCGATACGCGGTCCCATGGCCCTGGTCGAGGTGACGCGCCCGTTGTCGGCGGCGCCGGGTGGGCGCGCCGATGCCGGCGAGGCGCTGCTGGATCTGGCCTTG
>JAXDMH010000452.1:0-11250 GCA_034666225.1 Myxococcales bacterium | reverse complement strand
GGAACCCCCGCTGCGCAGGCGAATCACGCGCGGCGCGGGCGCGCCGGCCGGTCGGGCCCAGGTGAGATCGATGCGCGAGATGGCCGCCGCGCCGCTGGTGAGCCCGCCTTGAAGTTGAATCTCGCCGTCGAGAATGCCGGCGCCGGCCTGGCGGAGGTACGGCGGCAGAAAGGCGCCCGTCGATACCTGGCGAAAGGAAACCGCGCCGGTGAGATCCATGGCGCCGGTCAGCGAGCCGCGCACATCGATGCGACCACCGCCAGGCGCGACCAGTTCCAGGCGGCGAATGTCCGCCTGCAGCGGCCCCAGCGACGCCGTCGCTTCCAGCTGGGCCCGACCCAGAGCGCGACCGCCGTAGGCCAGGTCCAGATCGCGGGCCGTCGCCGTCGCTGTCAAATGCTCGTAAGGGCCCGCCACGCGCAGCCCCAGCTGGCCGTCCTGGTCGTCTTTTCCATGCTGGCCGGGCTGGCGAGGTTGGCCGATGACGCTGACCGGCCCCAATCGCTTGCCCACGCCCAGCGCCGCCAGCGCCTCGGCTGGATTGGCCCAGTTGGCGTTCACCGTCAGGCCCGGCGGCGACTGCGGCGCGCGGATCCCCACCACGCCGCCGAAGATCGCCTCGCCGCTGAGCACGGAACGACCGGTGGTCGCCGACGTGACGAACAGCTGCAGGTCATCCGGGCGATCGGGGGTGATGGCCACCTTCTCGATCTGGGCCCGCTCGAAGGGCAGCCGCGCCGCGCGCGCGTCGTCCAGGATCCGCAGCGCGCCGCCACCGCGCGCATCGATGTCGTGAACGTCGAACCCGAAGGTATGGTGGGCGGCATCGCGCAGGTCCGCCAGCAACGAACCGGTCGCCTTGATGTTGGCGAGGTCGAGGCCCCACACCGGAAAGTCAAAGGCAGCGTCCAGCCCGTCCAGATCGGCGTTGGTGATCTGAAAGCGAAACGGCGTCGGCGGTCGCGCCACGCCGCGAACGACGCGCCCCGGACGAAACGGCGCTTGAAAAGCCGCCAGGAAACCAAGGCCGCGATGGTGCTTCATGCGTCCCAGCCGCCAGGTCGATCGCCCCGGCCGCAGGTCGCGGATGATGATCTCGGTGGGATTGCGGTGGATCTCGATCCGCGCCGTCAGGTGGACCGCCGACAGCACCACCGTGCCTTCGGGATCGACCACGCGCAGATCGTCGATCTCGACGGGAACGGCGTGGCCCACCAGCAACGACAACAGCGCGCCCGATCCCAGACGACCGCCGCCCACGCTGATCTGACCGATGGTGCGCGGGAGCAGCCCGTTCACCATCCAGGCGAGACGCGGCCCCTGCATCACCGTCGGCAACAGCGCGGCGGCGGCCAGCCCCACGGCCAGCAACGCCGCCAGGATCAGGCCGGCGCTGCGCACGATTCGACTCGGTCGGCTGCTCGGCACGTTCGGATATTCCTACATCCGTCGTCGACGGCCGGCTAGCAAGTTGCGCAGTCCGGGGACGCTGCGTACATTCGACGCCTTCGCCGATGACAGCAATTCACCATCGCCAGAATAGACTGACGCTGCTGGGTCGGGACGGGAAGCGTTTGGTCGCGATCGGTTTTGTGGCCACCGTTGTGGTCGCCTCGGTGGTGTCGACCGCCGCGGCAGTGGAGCCCAAGCCGGCACCCCCGCGCGAGCTGGTGGTCTTCGCAGCCGCTTCCTTGCGGGAGAGCTTCGAAGCGATGGCCCGCGTCTTCGAAGCACGGCACCCCACCGTGCATGTCCGGTTCAATCTGGCCGGCAGTCAGGAACTGCGGCTCCAGATCGAGCAGGGCGCCAAGGCCGATGTGTTCGCCGGCGCCGATCTGGTTCATGTCGGTGTGCTGGCGCAGCAGGGTCTGGTCGATCGCCCGCGCACCTTCGCCCGCAATTTGCCCGTCGTCATCGTGCCGCGCGGAAATCCGGGCGGCCTCAAATCGTTCGCCGATTTGACCAAAGCGCGACGCCTGGTGATCGGCACGCCCGAGGTTCCCATCGGCCGCTACACGCTGATGATTTTCAAGCGCGCCGCGCCTGTCTACGGCGACGCCTTCACGCGCACGCTGGAAGAGCACGTCGCCTCGCGCGAGCTGAACGTCCGCCAGGTTTTGGCCAAGGTGACCCTGGGCGAGGCCGACGCCGGCATCGTCTATCGCACCGACGCGGCGACGGCGCACGGAGCGGTGGAGGCGATCGAGATCCCCACCGCCATCAATGTCGTCGCCGAGTACGCGCTGGCCGTCGTCAAGACGACCGAGCAACCGGCGCCGGCCCTGGCTCTGGGCCTGGGCCTGGCCCTGACCCTGGCTAACGACTGGTGCGATTTCGTCCAGTCCGCCGACGGGCAAAAGGTTTTGGTCCAGTACGGATTTCTGGCCGCCGAGCGCAAACCGTGAACGAACCGCCGCTGCCGGGCGGACCGCTCGCCCGGCGCGTCGGTCGGTGGGCGGCCGCACTGCCGGCGGCTGTTGCTTTATCGACAACACTGGCGGTTTTTCTGGTCCTACCCACGGTGGCGTTGATCGTCGGCATCACGCCGGGCGGCCTGCGGGCCGGTCTTTCGGACCAATTGGTGGCGCCGGCCCTGGCCCTGAGCCTCACGACGTCGGGTATCGCGCTGCTGGTCGTGGTCGTTTGTGGAACGCCGCTTGCCTGGTGGCTTGGCCGGACGCGTTCGCGAACGGCCCGGTGGATCGAAACCGCGCTGCAGTTGCCGGCGGTTATCCCGCCTGCGGTGGCCGGCATCGCCCTTCTGCTGACGTTCGGCAGGCGGGGCCTGGTGGGGGCCGGATTGAATCGCGCGGGCCTGGGCGTCGCCTTCACGGCGGCGGCCGTGGTGATGGCGCAAGTGTTCGTGGCCGCGCCATTTTATCTGCAGGCGGCGACGGCCGCTTTCGGTCGATTGGACGTCAACATGCTGGCGGTGGCGCGAAGCCTGGGTGCGTCGCCGGCGCGGGTCTTCTTCCTGATCGGGCTGCCGCTGGCACGCCCTGGTCTGGTGGCCGGCGCCGCGATGAGTTGGGCGCGGGCCTTGGGCGAGTTCGGTGCCACCCTGATGTTCGCCGGCAACATGGTCGGCCGGACGCAAACCTTGCCGCTGGCGATCTATTCAGCGCTGGAGAGCGACCTGCGAACCGCCCAGGCGCTGTCCGTCATCCTGGTCGTCGTCGCGTTTGGACTGCTGGTCATCATCAGGCGTCTGCAAACAGGAAAAGACGTTGCACCGATGTAACTGGTATTCTCGTCCGCCGCCGCGGATACTGGTGAGATAGGTTTCGAATGGTAACGACCCAGAATGCAGCAGAGACTAAGAAGAGCGGCAACATTTCTGTTTCGATCGATGGAACGGTGACCCGGGTGTGGATCGAAGGCGTGCTGGACGCGCTGACGGTCCCCCAGGTTCGCTCGGCGCTGGAGATCCTGCTGGCTGGAAAGCCGCCCAGCGTGGTCGTCGATCTGTCGCGCCTGCGCATCATCGATGGACACGGCGTCCGCGTCATCGCCCAGCTTTACGAGCAGCTGCGCAAGGACGGGTGCGACCTGTCGGTCTCGGGGGCAGAGCAGCAGCCGCTGGCCATGCTCAAGCTTTTCCAGCTGGACCGCGTTCTCGGCACCTGACGCGCCCGCGCCGGCGCCCGGCCGAAAACTGACCGGGACCGTAACCCTGTGCCGGGCACGGCGTAGGACGAGTACTATTCGGTACCCACACCTGGGCGGGATGTTCCCAAACAGGGGGACTGGTCAAAAAGGAGAATGAGCATGACGACGAAGGGTGCACTGATCGCAGCGATGGCCGCTGGTTTTCTGGCCGCGGCTCCGGCCGTGGTCTCCGCCAAGACGGCCGGCAAGGTTCACTGTGAAGGCGTCAACGCGTGCAAGGGCAAGGGCGGCTGCAAAGGCGCCGACAACGCGTGCAAGGGCCAGAACGGCTGCAAGGGCAAAGGCTGGACGGAGATGTCCGAGAAGCAGTGCAAGACCAAGGGCGGAACCGTCGGCGCCGCCGGCGAAGAAAAGAAATAGTCGACAAGAAATAGTCGATAGTCGCTTCGACTCGTCGATGACGTCCTCGTCGCCAGCGCGCCTGGTGGCGAGGACGTTTTTGCGTTTGCACGTAAACCCGTTACGCGCGGCTCGTGGGTTGTGGCTCGATTGAACGGCGGCTTTCGCGCGTTTGCGCTCCTTACGGAGCGCTCTTTTCGGATCTCATTTCAATAGAGCGTTCCTCGCAAGAGGAACGCAAACGCGCGAAAGCCGCCGTTCAATCGGGGTACTGACCCTCGCCCCACGCGTAACGGGTTAACCTTCCGAAGACGTGATGAGCCGTCGGTTGATCAAGCCGCGCCCTCTCCCCTCTATCCCCCGCCTTCGAAGCCGGGGTAGAGGGTCATCCCGCCGTCGACGTAGATCGTTGCGCCGGTGATGTAGTCGGAATCGTCCGAAGACAGCCACACGGCGGCGCGGCCGATCTCCGCCGGCTCACCGATGCGCTTGTAAGGGACCAGCGTCATCAGCGAATTGTAGGCCTCGCGTGTGCTCCAGGCTTCGTGGTTGATGGGCGTGCGGATGGCTCCCGGCGAGATGCTGTTGACGCGAATCCGATGGGGCGCCACCTCCTGCGCGATCGATTTCATCATCATCATCACGCCCCCCTTCGACGCCGCATAGTTGACGTGGCCGGCCCAGGGGATGATGTCGTGCACAGAGCTGATGCAGATGATCTTGCCTGCCGCGCACGAGACGTCGGGACGGACGCCTTGCTTGCGAAAGGCGCGCACCGCTTCGCGCGCGCACAGAAACTGCCCCTTGAGGTTGACGTTCATGACCAGCTCCCAGGCGGCCACGGTCAGCTCGTGAAACGGGGCGTCCTTCTGCAGGCCGGCGTTGTTGACCAGGATGTCGACGGCGCCGAAGGCCTCGACGGCACGGGCGAACATGGCGATCACCTCGGCCTCGTTGCTGACGTCGGCGCGCACGGCGATGGCCCGTGCGCCGCAGCGGCCGATCTCGTCGACGACCTTGGCTGCTTCCTCTTCCCGCGCGACATAGTTGACCACGACGTTCGCGCCGGCGTGGCCCAGGGCGAGGGCGATGCCCCGCCCGATTCCCGAGTTGGCCCCGGTGACGATGGCCGTCTGGCCGGGCAAGCTTTTGACGATGGGACGGGCCGGCTCGACCGGCTCGGGAAGTCCTTGCTCTGGGTAGTAGTCTTTCATGTCGCCTCCTCCATGGTCACGGCGTGGGCAATTCGATCGCGCGAACGGCGCCCACCTGCCAACTCGATTCCGAAGCCAAGACGGCGTCAAGCTCCAGCGCCGACCAGGGGAGGTCCGCCGGCTTGGTCACGGTGATGGTGACCGGTTCGGCCGGGGCCGAAGCGATCCGCACCGGTTCGGAGAGCGACCGCACCACGGCCGCTTCCTCCAGCGTGTCGCCGCTGTTCTCACCGCGGGTGACGCGCGTGCGGGCCGCACGCGCGGCCACGGCCACGAACAGCCGCCAGGGTTGGCGGAAGGCATCTGCGGCGCGGGCGGTCAGGCGCACGGTCACCTGGGCCTGGTTGCCCCGCAGCACCGCCTGACCGTCCACGTCGACCAGCGCGGGCGCGGCTGCCGCCTTGCGGATCTCCTGGAGGGCGACATCGCGCCGCCGTCCCGAAAAATGAACCGCCCCGTCAACGACCATCTGCGGTGTGTAAATACCTTGTAAGCCATCCTCGCCTTCCGGGCTGCGCAATCGGCCCAGCTCTGCATAGCGGCGCTGCCGATCGGTGAAGGCGCGCGCGGCGAAGGGATCCTTCCAGCCGAGATCGTCCCAGTAGTCGACGTGAAAGGTCAGCGGGACGACTTGATTGCGACCGAGGCCGAGGCGCGGAAATTCCCGCACGAAGGCGTCAGCCGCCGGACACGAGCTGCAGCCTTGCGAGGTGAAGAGCTCGACCAGGACGGTCCGGCCCGCAGCAGACCGGTCGCCACCCCCGCCGCCCGGCGCCGCGCCGCTGGCCATGGGGACGCAACCGGCGCCCAGCAGCGCAACGGCCAGCATCACCGTCGTCGCTCTCACGGCTGTCATGGTCCCTCCGTCGATGATTCCGTCGACGATTTCCTCGATGATTCCGTCGACGATTCCACTGAGGGCGTCGATACCACGTCGCGCGTGAGGTCGCCCTCTCGGGCCGCGCGTCCGTCGGCCAGAATCGTTCGTTCCAGACGCAACAGCTCGCCCAGCGACCAGGCTTGAAATGGGCAGCCGCGCGGGGTGTGAGGCGGCTCGGCGTCGGCGATCTCGGAGACGTGGCCCAGGCCTGCCTCGTCCAGATGGCGCAGGATCGGCTCGACGAACCGTTCGCGCGCCGCCCGCCGGGCGGCGGCCCCTCCGCCGTGGACCCGCAGGTACGCCTCGACAAAGGGACCGATCAACCAGGGCCAGACCGTCCCTTGATGATAGGCGCCGTCGCGCTGGACCACGCCACCTTCATAGCGCGGGCAATAGCCGGTCTCCCCCGGCGCCAGCGACCGCAACCCCAGCGGCGTCAGCAGCGACGCTGCCACCACCTCGACGACACGGCGGGCGCGATCGCCCGACAGCAGCGACAGCGGCAATCCCCCGACGGCCAGAATCTGATTGGGCCGCAAGCTGGCGTCGACGGTCCCCGCCTGATGATCGACGTCGACCACGTCGTACAGGCACCCGCGCGCTTCGTTCCAGAAGCGGCGCTCAAAGCTGCGTCGCCCGCGGGCCAAAAGCTCGGTCCAGCGCGCGCCCGACGGCGTCTGCAACATCGCACCGGCAGCCAGCGCGTTCAGCCACAGCGCCTGCACCTCGACCGGCTTTCCGATGCGCGGCGTGATCTCCCGGCCGTCGACACGCGCGTCCATCCAGGTCAGCTGCTGGCCGGTCACGCCCGCCGCCAGCAGGCCGTCGTCGGTGGCGCGGATGCCATGACGGGTGCCGGCCGCGTAACCGGTGAGGATCGCCTCGACCGCCTCACGCAGATGGCGCGTCACCGCACCGTCCAGAGTGGCGCCCGCCGCCCCGATCGTCTCGGCGACCACCACGGCGTACCACAGCGACGCGTCCACGGTGTTGTACTCCGGAGCGCCGCCGGCGTCGGCAAAGTAGTTGGGCAGCATCCCTTGCGAGACGGTGGGCGCCCACGCCGCCAGCACGTCGACCGCCTCCGTCACGCGCCCGTTGGCCAGACACAAGCCCCGCATGGCGATGAACGTGTCGCGCCCCCAGTCACCGAACCACGGATATCCGGCGATGATGGTGCGACCGCTCCGCCGCGCCACCAGATACTGATCGGCCGATCTTTCCAGGCGCGTGGGAAATTCCGCGCGGCGCGCCCGCTCCGCCGTACGGGCCGTCTCCAGCGCCTGGCGCGCTGGGAAGGGGACGACGGCGGGCGCGCGTCCGGGCATTTCGGCGGCGAAGATCATGCTCGCTTCGCCTTCGCCCAGCTCGAATTCCCACTCTCCGGGCGAGGCCAGGTCCTCGGTGAAGTCCAGGCCGCGGCTGCGTTCTTCTTCGTAGACGAAATTTCGAAACCAGTACGGCTGATGTTGGTAGTTGCCGCTGGCCGCGACGACCACAGACGGTCCGCCGGCGTAGGGGCGATAGCGAAACTGGCCGCCCTTGATCTCGGGATCAAAGCAGAAGGCCGGGTTCTCGTGCATCAAGGCGTGGAAATCGCGGCCCGCGAGCAAAGGCCGCACCCGCAGCCGGGCCCAGGCCAGCTCGGGCGCCGGCGACGGCGCGCGCGAGCCGGCCAGCAGGCGCCACGACAGGTAAATCTGCGGCATGCCGGCACGCATGAACAGCTCGTGGGCGATGCGTGTGCCGTCGGGCAGCCGAAAAACCCACGACGGCCACGGGTCGCTGGTGAACGTTTCGATGTTGCGGTCACCGTCGCCGGTGATGACGTCCGGTGCATAACGCTGCGCCGACAACACCCACCGCCCACCCGGCGTGTCGACGGTCGCCTCGAACCCGCTGACCAGCATCATGCGGCCGGTGGGCGGGGTCGTGGCCGCCACCAGCAGGCCGTGATAGCGGCGGCGGCGCGGGCCGGCCACCGGACCCGAGGTAAATCCCCCCAGCCCATCGGTCTCCAGCCATTCTTGCTCGGCGTGGCTCACGACAGGATCTCCGGCGGCGGCTTGGGGTTGTTGCGCGTCGGCAGTGCCGGCGTCGCGGTCGACGCGGTCGCCGTACCGGCGACGGTCGACGGGTGAGTGGCAGCGCGCGCCCGCGCCTGGTCCTCGATGAATCGAATGGCCAGCGCCGTCCAGCCCGTCTGATGGCTGGCCCCCACGCCCCGGCCGGTCTCGCCGTGGAAGTATTCGTGAAACAGCACCAGATTGCGCCAGTGCGGATCGCGCGCGAAGCGCTCGTCGCGTCCGTGACAAGGTCGAAACCCGTCGCCGTCGGCCAGGAAGATCCCCGCCAGGCGGCCGGCGATCTCGCGCGCCACTTCGCCCAGGGTCAGATGGCGCCCCGAGCCGGTGGGGCATTCCACCAGCAGCTCGTCGTGATAAAAATGGTGATATCGCTCCAGCGCCTCGACCAGCAGGTAATTGACCGGCATCCAGATCGGCCCGCGCCAGTTGGAGTTGCCGCCGAAGAGGCCGCTGTTGGATTCACCGGGAACGTAGTCGACGCGGAACTCTTCCCCGCCGTGGAAAAAGCGGTAAGGGCGGCCCTCGTGAATCTTGGACACGGAGCGGATTCCGTGCGGCGAAAGAAACTCTGATTCGTCCAGCATGAAGCGCAGCACGCTGACCAGCCGGTCCTACGACGGAATGGCCAGCAGCATGTGCCCGTGCTCGCCAGATTACAGCGACACGCGCTCGGCCAGGTCGGGGCGGTTCTGCAGAAACCACTGCATGCGCCGCTTGAAGGCGGGCAGCGTGGCGATGGCGTCGTCCTCCAGGATCTCCACGGCGATCAGCGGCAGCAGCCCCACCAGCGAACGGACACGCAGGGGAAACTCGCGATCGCCGACATGCAGCTCGTCGTAATAGAAACCGTCCTCGGGATCCCACAGCCCGGTGCCGCCCAGGGCGTTCATGGCGTCGGTGATGTGAATGAAGTGTTCGAAGAACTTTGACGCCATGTCCTCGTACGACGGTTCGTGGCGCGCCAGCTCCAGCGCCATCGACAGCATCGTCGCGCAGTAAAACGCCATCCAGGCCGTGCCGTCGGCCTGTTCCAGGTGGCCGCCCGTGGGCAACGGCTTCGAGCGATCGAAGACGCCGATGTTGTCCAGGCCCAGGAACCCGCCCGAAAAAAGATTCTTTCCCTCGGCGTCCTTGCGGTTGACCCACCAGGTGAAATTCAGCAGCAGCTTTTGAAAGATGCGCGCCAGGAAGGTGCGGTCGCGGTGGCCGTGCTCGTCGACGGCGATCTTGTAGACGCGCCAGGCGGCCCAGGCGTGCACCGGCGGGTTGACATCGCCGAAGGCGAATTCGTAGGCGGGGAGCTGCCCGTTCGGGTGCATGTACCACTCGCGGGTCAGCAGCAGCAGCTGCTCCTTGGCGAAGTGCGGATCGATGCGGGCGAAAGGAATCATGTGGAAGGCCAGATCCCAGGCGGCGAACCACGGGTACTCCCACTTGTCGGGCATGGAGAGCACGTCGCGGTTGTAAAGGTGCCCCCACTCCGCATTGCGCCCCTCCTTGCGAGCGCGCCCCGGCGTGGGGTGCGCCGGATCGCCCTGCAGCCAGGCGCGAACGTCGTAGTGATAGAACTGCTTCGACCACAGCAGGCCGGCGTAGGCCTGGCGAACCGTCAGACGTTCGTCGGGCGACAGGTCCCCGGACTTCGCTTCATAGAACGCATCGGCCTCGGCGATGCGCTGGGCGAACACGCCATCGAAATCGGCGAACGGCGATCGGTCGGCGGATACCTCCACCTGCGCCGTCAAACGCAAGCGAACGGTCACCTCCTGCCCGGCGGGGATGGTCAAACGAAACAGCGCCGCCGCCTTGGTGCCGTGGCGTGACGGGTTCACGGCGCCCGCGCTGCCACCCACCACATATTCGTGAAAGGCGTCCTTGACGAAGGGCGATCCATTCGGCGCGCCGAACAGCCGCTGATTGTTGGTTTCGTTCTCGGTGAAGATCAGCTCTGCCGACGACGCCTGATCAATCGCCAATCGGTAGTGACCCAGCAGCGGGTGCTGCACGTCGATCGCGTGATCGGACGTGGCGACCATGGAAGGCTTTTCGCAATAGCCCTCGCCCTGTCGGCCCCAGCTCCACAGGTTGCGAAACCACAGCGTGGGCAACAGCGCCAGCGGCGCCGCCTCGGGCCCGCGGTTGGCCACCGTGATGCGGATGAGGACGTCTTCGGGCGACGCCTTGGCGTATTCGGCGAAGACGTCGAAGTAGCGCTGGTCGTCGAAGACGCCCGTGTCGGCCAGCTCGAATTCCGGGTCGTGCTTTCCGCGCCGACGGTTCTCCTCGACCAGCCAGTCGTAAGGAAAGGCCCGCTGCGGATACTTGTACAGCGCCTTCATGTAGGAATGCGTCGGCGTCGAATCCAGATAGAAATAGTGCTCCTTGACGTCCTCGCCGTGATTGCCTTCCGGGCCCGTCAGACCAAAGAGGCGCTCTTTCAGGATCGGATCGGCGCCGTTCCACAAGGCCAGGGAAAAACAGAGACGCCCCTGCCGATCGCAGATACCCAGAAGCCCATCCTCACCCCAGCGGTAGGCCCGGCTGCGCGCGTGGTCGTGGGGAAAGTAATCCCAGCAATCGCCGTTGTCCGAGTAATCTTCACGTACGGTCCCCCATTGTCGCTCCGACAGATAGGGACCAAAGCGCTTCCAGTTGCGCTGGCGTTTCTCGTCCGCCTCCAGGCGCTGCCGTTCGGCGCTGCCTTCGTCGCCGCCTTCGTCGCCGCCCGGCGCTGTCGAGGAATGACGTGCCATGCGGGCTCTACGCCGCGCCCTGCCACGGGTTACGCTGGTTTTCTTTTTTCGTAACCTCAGGCAAGCGGCGCCGTAGAACCCCCACTGGAGGAACGATTGATGCCCAATCTGATCACGAATCTGCTCGAACGCCTGCGCGCCATCGGCGACAAGCTGTCTTTTCTGGGCCCGACGCTGGCCCGCCTGACCGTGGGCATTGTTTTCATCGGTACCGGCTGGGGCAAGCTGCACAGCCTGGACAAGGTCACCCAGTTCTTCACCGACCTGGGGATCCCCATGCCCGGTTTCAACGCGCGCCTCACGGCCTG
>JAXDMH010000451.1:0-5187 GCA_034666225.1 Myxococcales bacterium | reverse complement strand
GGTCGCCGCCAACCGGACGATCGGCGTGCTGAACGAGGGCATCAGCGGCGAGGGCACGTCGAACGCGCTGGCGCGATTCAACCGCGACGTGCTGGGGCAGACCAACGTCAAATGGGTGATCTTCTCCGACGACCCGATCAACGACCTCGGTCGGTCGACCCCCGCGATCGATGAAGGCCAGATGAAGATGATGATCATGATGGCCCACGCCAAGGGGGTGAAGTTCCTGTGCTCGACGCTGACGCCGTTCCTCCCCGATGAACCGAAGCGCGCCATGGTCGTCGATTTCATCAGGAGCGCCGACAGCGGCTGTGACGGGATCATCGACCAGGAGAAGGCGACCAGCGTCGCCGGCTCGCAGCCGGCGCGTTGGGCGCCGCAGTTCAATTCTGGCGACAGCCTGCACCCCAACCCCGCCGGAATGCAGGCCATCGCCGACATCGTCGACCTGGCGATCTTCAAATAACGGGCCCCAATAGCGCCGGCGCGTCAGAACGGGGTTGGCCAATCCCGTCGCCGGGCGTTAAAACAGGGCGTGGACAAACTGGTCAAGCTCAACCGGGTCAGCGCCCGGCTCACTGAAGACATCGGACAACCGGCCGCCCGCGCCCAGCTGATCGCGGCGGGCCTGCGCCGCGAAGACATGGGCAAGGCCCAGGTCGGCATCGCCAGCACCTGGTTCGAATCGAACCCGTGCAACATGCACCTGGGCGAGCTGGCCAAGCACGTCAAGACCGGCGTCGAGAGCGCCGGCATGATCGGCTGGCTGTTCGGCACCATCGGTGTCAGCGACGGCCAGACCAACGGCACCACAGGCATGAACTATTCGCTGCCGTCGCGCGATCTCATCGCCGATTCGATCGAGACGGTGACCATGGCGCATTTCTACGACGCCAACGTGTCGGTGGTCGGCTGCGACAAGAACATGCCCGGCGCCCTGATGGCGATGGCGCGTATCAACCGCCCCAGCATCATGGTCTATGGCGGCACCATCCAGTCCGGGCGCCTCGGTGACCGCAAGCTGGACATCATCTCGTCCTTCGAAGCCTACGGGCAGTTCCTGGCCAAGAAGATCACCGAGGCCGAACTGGAGCAGGTCGTGGCCAATTCATGCCCGGGTCCCGGCGCCTGTGGCGGCATGTTCACCGCCAACACCATGGCCGCGGCGATCGAGACGATGGGCATGACGTTGCCGATGAGCTCGTCGATCCCGGCCGTGCACCCCAAGAAGATCGAAGAGTGTCAGGCCGCCGGCCGCGCCGTGATGACGCTGCTGGAACGCAACATCACCCCGCGCCAGATCATGACCAAGGCGGCGTTCGAGAACGCCATCCGCATCGTGATCGTGCTGGGCGGTTCGACCAACGCCGTCTTGCACCTGATCGCCATGGCGCGCGCCGCGGCGGTGCCGCTGGCCCTGGAGGACTTCAAGCGCCTGTCCGACATCACGCCGGTCCTGGCCGATCTGCGCCCGAGCGGCAAGTACTCGATGGAGGATCTGTTCGAGGTGGGCGGCGTTCCGGCCGTGCAGAAGTTGATGCTGGAAGCTCAGATGCTGGACGGCAGCTGCCTGACCATCACCGGCAAGACCCTGGCCGAGAACGTCGCCGAGGCGGCAGCGCTGAAGGCCGGCCAGACCATCATCATGCCCGTCTCGCGCCCCATAAAACCCGAAGGCCACATCCGGATCCTGCACGGCAACCTGGCCCCCGACGGCGCGGTTGCCAAGATCACCGGCAAGGAGGGGTTGACCTTCGCCGGCCCGGCCCGGGTGTTCGATTCGGAAGAGGACGTCATCACCGGCCTGTCCGCCGGCAACGTCAAAGCGGGCGACGTGATCGTCATTCGCTATGAAGGACCGAAGGGCGGTCCCGGCATGCCCGAGATGCTGAAGGTCACCGCCGCCGTCACCGGCGCCGGTCTCGGCAAGAACGTCGCGATGATCACCGACGGACGTTTCTCGGGCGGCACCCACGGCTTCGTCATCGGCCACATCACCCCCGAGGCCCAGCTGGGCGGCCCGATCGCCCTTCTGCGCGACGGCGACCAGGTGACCATCGACGCCGTCGGCAACCGCATCGACGTCGCCGTCAGCGACGCCGAACTGGCGGCGCGCCGGCAGAGCTGGAAGGCCCCGCCGTACAAACACACGCGGGGCGTCCTGCACAAGTACGTCAAGCTGGTGTCGTCGGCGAGCCTGGGGTGCGTGACGGACGAGTAAGGGCGCGGGGGTGAGGTCGCTCCGTTCCCTAGGTCGTGGTGTGTTGGTTTTCAATATGTGAGATTTTCTGATTTCAGCTCAGAATGTGGGAGGTGTGAATTGAAGTACTCGTGCAGAATTTTCACCTCCTGCATTCTTTTGTTGTCTGCATGTTCGGACAACGCACCCCTTAGACATGACCAGGTAGACGCCGCTAGCTCTCATGTTGATGTTGCGGCTCCACTGGATTACCCGGGTTCCTTCGAGGATGGCGCAATGGGATCCAATAGCTCCGATTTGCGAATGGATTTCGACGCGCAATCAGTTGGGGAGGGCACTTTTTCTCCAGATGGACCTCCCCACCCACCCGACGCCAAGCCGCCTGCGAGGGAGGCCGGCGTGATCGACCAGCGATCCGGTGGTAAGTCGGACCTCGACGGCGGTTGCACATTCGACCACTTTTGGCTTTTCCCTGACGAGAGTAGCTCCAATTATTGTGGCAGTGTTGGAGACGCCTGTGAATTCGGTTGTGGCACACGCGTTGGTTGTCGCGTTGAGGCCAGACGAAATGAGCCTCAGCTCATATATTGTCCGACGGATCCTGTTCCTGGTGGCTAGCGCGCTCCGGCCGCCTTCTCACCGGGGCAAGCTGACGAACCGTTTCTCGACGATCGCCCGCGTCTTGTCGTCGATGGTGATCCCGACCTGGCCGCTCATCGAATTGATGTGCGTGTGGATGGTCCAGGTCCCGCCGCGGCCAAACCAGTGTTTTCGATAGACGATCGAGATCGGGTCCAGAAACGGCCAGCCTTCTGCTTCGGCGACCGAACGGGCGAGCGCCAAGGCTTCCGGTTCGGTCATTGGACGGGCGTGGGGGGCAGGCCGTGGGGCGGCGATTTCGACAGGAAGACCTTGAGGTACAGGCCGCCGACGACGATCGTGCCCAGGGCGGTTCCTTCGGCGGCCAGTTCGCTGACGGTGACGTAACCGTAAGGCGGTGGTCCGATCGGAAACGTTACCCCCTTCAGGGCCGACAGCAGGCCATTCACCTTGAACTGCCCGAACCCCTCGACAAGCGCCTCCTCCAGATAGCGCAGCAGCGCCGAACGCCAGTAGGCGCTGGCCTTGAGCCGCGCGCGAAACAGGCGCAGGTATCTGAACTTTGGTGAGAAGTAAGAGTGCCCCAGCTCGTGAAACAGGGTCACCTTCTGCTCGGCGATGGTTTGCGCACGGGTCACGTAGACGTCGCCGTACCAGCTGCACTCGCCCAGCGACCCAGAGGGCAGCGTCAGCGGTCGGGAGATCTTCGGTTTGTAGAAGAGCTCGCCCGGGTTGATGGGCGGAGGGGGCTCGACGGGCAGGAGGCCTTTCGGCGCCAGCGCGGCGCTGGGCCGGGCGCGGATCTGCTTCAGGCTCTTTCTCAGCAGCAACGCCATGATGAGATCGATGCCGCCCACGACCACAACGCGGGCAAAGCACTTCGCCGCCTCGTCGAGCTCGGCGTCGGTGGTCCCGTTCACCGTCAGCTTGGCAAACTTGAAAAGGTCCTCGGCCAGGTCGAGCACGGACTTGCCCAGCATCAAGAAGCCGCCGACCATCAGGACGATGTCCACGATCTCGCCGACGCCAAACGCGTGGGACCCGGCCCACAGCAGCAGCGAGGCCGCGATGATGATGATGGACGCGGGCGAGACCATCGCCTCGATGGCATCCTTCGCCTCGCCGGGAAGCAGCGGGATCGCTCGCCGCATCGCCTCGGCCACGCGCTGCTCTCGCGACAGCTTGGCCACGACGGCCGTGACGTGAGCCTGCATGTAAGCCCAGACCGCGCCCGCCTTGGTGCGCGCCTCGATCATCGACGTCCCGGGAGCGCGACCGATGATCGTCAAGACCCGCACGTTCGGGTTCAGGGCGCCCTGCTCGTCCAGATCGACGACCCCGGGGTTATTCGAGGTCACCTTCAGCGGCGAGCCGTCGGTGTCACCGCCGAAGAGCGCAATTTTAGACGATCCTCCCACGCCCAGCGACTGCTTGTTCAGCGCCGAATCGTACCCGGTCGCGTCCATCCCTTTTTCTTTGTAGAAGTTCGCCATCGATGGACCCGATGCTAGCGGCGACGCTGCCGGAAAGGCAACCCTCGGTCATCTATCAGTCGCACGGGGGTGCCCGGCGCCGGCGTACGTGATGAGCACCATCATCTTCTCCGGGTCAGGGCAGTACCAGATCCGGCCGCCTCCTGTGACCTCGTACTGCCATTGCTCCAGTTCCCGGCCACCAATAGTTCTCTTGGCCAGGTCCAGTCGTAACTGTGCTTGTCGAGCAGGGTTCGATCGATCGCACGGCGCGCGCGTCAGCGCCTCCCACGCGGTGCGCGTCGCCCCGCGAGCCTGCTTGCAAAGCTCTTCCCATCCGTCCGCCGCCTCCGCGTCGTGGAAGAAAAGAGCCCACTCACCGTCACGCGGAGGAGGGGCTACGCGGGCGCCTCGCTTCTTGGCCACGAGATCCTACGGACGGCGGACGCGGCGCTTGCCAGTCGGCGCAGGCAGGGGCCGAGTGAGCTTCGCAAGCAACGTGGGGTCGGCGTAGACCTCGGCCGTCGCCTTCCAGGAGCACAACATCTCGTCGAGGCGCGCCGTGTTGCCGATGGATGCGCACGCCTGAAGGGTCTCCACGTATTCGCGGGCGAAGGTGCTGCGACCATCGGTAGGGAGGAACCTGATCCAGGCGTAGCGTCTCGCGAGCAACTCCGGCAATCGGGCGGCGAGCTCCGAGACCCCGTCCAGGGCGGCCGAGAGGATACTTGCTGCCTCTTCGGCCCGCGCCAGGACAGCGGCGCTGGCAGCGGCGGTCGAGACCTGTCTCGTCTCGAGCGACAGACGGATCGACGGCTTGCCGCGCCGTCGCAGCACGACATCTTCCTTCCCGACCTTCTTCAGAACCCTGGCGGGCCTGTGCAGGAAGTCGGTCAGCGTATCGCCCTCTTCAGG
>JAXDMH010000450.1:0-2906 GCA_034666225.1 Myxococcales bacterium | reverse complement strand
GATGGTGCTGGGCCTCCTGGGCATCGCCCAGAGCGCGATCTCGCTGGCCAGCTATGCGTTTCTGCTGGCCCGTCTGTCGCCGGGATCGGTGGTGGTGCTGGCCCTGGCCAGTATTCCGGCGTTCATCAGTGAGGCGCGCCTTTCGAACGAGAGCTTCCGCCTTTACAGCTGGCGCGCGCCGGAAGCGCGGCGCCTCAACTATCTCGAATGGGTGCTGACGCGCGACAACCACGTCAAGGAGGTCAAGCTGTTCGCCCTGGGACCGCTGGTCCTCGGCCGCTATCGCGCCCTGTTCGACAAGTTCTATCGGGAAGACCGCGCCCTGGCCGTCAAGCGTTTCGCCTACGGCCTCGCCTTGACGCTGGTCAGTCTGGCCGCGTTCTATGCCTGCTATGCCTGGGCCGCCGGCCGCGCCGCGCTGGCCGCCATCTCGCTGGGCGATCTCACCTTGTACGTGATGGTCTTCCGACAGGGACAGGGAGCCTTTCAGTCGCTGCTGGGCGCGCTGGGCGGTCTTTACGAGGACGCGCTGTTCATGTCCAACCTGTTCGCGTATCTGGATCTGGCTGGTGATCAAGCTTCCGTCGCCACCAATGGCCTGGCGTTGCCGTCGCCTGCGCCCTCGCCTTTGCCATCGCCCACCACGCAGCCGCAGGCCATCGAATTCCGCAACGTCTCGTTTCGCTATCCGGGCAAAGAGGCCTGGGCCTTGCGCAACGTCGATCTGACCATCGCCCCGGGCGAGGTGGTGGCGCTGTGCGGGGACAACGGCGCCGGGAAATCGACGCTGATCCATCTCTTGATGCGCCTTTACGACCCGACCGAAGGCGACATCTTCTACGGCGGCATCAACCTGCGCGACATGGACCCGGCCGCGCTGCGCCGCCGCATCGGCGCCGTGTTTCAAGATTTCGTGCGCTATCAATTCAGCGCCGCCGAAAACATCGGCCTTGGCTGGGGGCCCGCCCTGGAGGATCGCCCCCGCATCGAGGGCGCCGCCCGCGCCGGCGGCGCCGATGCCGTCATCGCCGCCCTGCCCCAGCAACTGGACACCATGCTGGGCGGGTACTTCGAAGCCGGCCACGAACTGTCCGTGGGCCAGTGGCAAAAGGTGGCCACCTCTCGCGCCTTCATGCGCGACGCCGAGGTGTTGATCCTTGACGAGCCCACCGCGTCCCTGGACGCCGAAGCCGAGCACGAGATGTGGAAACGCTTTGCCGCCCTGGCCCGTGGCCGCACCGCCATCTTGATCAGCCACCGCATGGCCACCGTCCGCCTGGCTGCGCGTATCGTCGTCATGAAGAACGGAGGCATCGAAGAGATGGGCAGCCACGCCGAACTGGTGGCCCGCAACGGCCGCTACGCGCACCTCTTCCGACTGCAAGCCGCCGGTTACGCCGACTAGCGCGAGAAATCAGCGATCGGCCCGCCGCGATCAGCGATCAACAACGATGTGCGAACCGTCGTGCAGGTCGGCGGGGGCGGCGATGATGACGGCATCGCCGACGTCCAGGCCCTGCGCCACCAGCACTTCGTCGCCCGCCGCATCCGCCAGCGTCACGGCCCGCGCCTCGGCGATGCCGCCGGCGGTGGCGACCAAGACGCGATCGGTGTCATTGGTGCGCGCGACGGCGTGGCGCGGAATGGGAAACACGCCATCAAAACGCGCGCGCGCCAGCCGCAACGGCTGGCCCACGGTGACGGATGCGCCCAGCGGCAGCTCGACCACCGCCTGACCGGCCCCCGCGCCTTCGGAGCGGGCCTGGCAGTCAAGGTAGCGAGCCGACCCGGCCGCTTGCGGCGGCCCCGAATCGGCCGCGCTGGATGCCTCGCCCCTGTGGACGGCGGTGTCGATCGACGCCGTCGGGGCCTGCCCCACCACTTCGATGCGGCAAAAGGCCAGCGCTCCGGCCGCCGGCCAGTCCGCCTCGGTCAGCATGAACTCGCCGCGCAGTCGGCCCGGGTTGATCTTCAGCGCCGCCATGCGCGGCTGCACGGTGTCTCCCAGCTTGACCAGCACCTCGATCACCTGGCCGGCCTCGGCGGGCCGGATCACCCGCGGGGCCAGCAGCGCCTCCGCTTCGGCCAGCAGGCCGCTCTTGATCCCGATCTTGAGCTCCGCCTGACGCAGCTCCGGCGCGTTGTTGGCTGCGCGCATGCTGTCGCGCATCTGCTCGTAAAACAGCAGCCGCGCGCGGTGGCGGCTGACATCGGTTTCGACCAGCGCGGCGCCCTGCAGGCGCGCAATGATCTCGCCGGCCGCAAACGTCGACCCCGCTGGCAGAATATCGGTGACGCGCCCGCCCCCCTCGAAAGCCAGCGTGCGCGTTTCGCCGCCCGTCACCCGGCCGGTGCTGTCGAACCAGCGATAGACCGCCGTCGGTTTGGGAGACAGCACGCGCACGTGGCGAACGGCGGCGGCCGCCACGCTGGTCGTCCACAGGTAGTAAGCGATGCCGGCAACCGCCAGCAAGATCAGCATGACCAGCGCCGCGATCTTCGGCCCGCGGCTAGAGCGCGGCGGCGCGTCCGGGGGGGCGCGGAACTGAACCCGCGGCGTGGAGCCGACATTGGCCGCCAGGTTCTGATCAACGGTGGACGCGGCTGCCACACCCTGCTGGAAGGCTGACATCACCACCTCTTCGGGCGCCGGCGGTTGGCGGCGTTCGAAGGACATCGACGCCTGGGGCATGGCCGGCTGGGCGACCGGTGGCGGCGTCATCATCATGGCCGGGTCGGGCGGCGGAGATCTCTTCGGATACGGCTCCGGCATATGACCGGGCGTCTGACCTTGGGGGGAAGGCGTCACGTCAGCCATCGCCGCCGATCGGCGGGGCGAGGCCTTGCCGAACGGTGGCGGCGTGGCGCCCATCGCCGCCGCCGCCGCGCCAAAACCCAGCAACGTC
>JAXDMH010000449.1:0-6987 GCA_034666225.1 Myxococcales bacterium | reverse complement strand
AACACCGGCGGGCCCTTGGAACCGCTGGCGTTGTCGCTGCCGCAGGCAACCGCGCCAAGAAAAAGCAGGGCCCCCCAGCGCCACGATTGCATCACCGCCATCTGCTGCGCTCTTCTAACATGGCCATTGCTCATGGTCCCCCTCCCCATCCCCATCCCCATCCCGATCAGCGACGTCGACGATCCGCGCCTGGCCGACTATCGCCACCTCAAGGAACGCCAGCTCAACGCCGAAAGCGGCCGGTTCATCGCCGAGAGCGAGCGCGTGGTGCGCCGCCTGCTGGAAAGCCGCCTGCGCGTGCATTCGGTGCTGGCCACGCCGACCCGCCTTGGCACGCTGGCCGATGCCCTGGCGGCGTCGGCCGCCCGTGGCGCCGCTCCCTTTCCCATCTACGTCGCCTCCCCACCGATCATGGATCGCATCGCCGGCTTTCACGTCCACCGCGGCTGCCTGGCCGTCGGCCAGCGCCCCGAAAACGCGACCATCCCGCCCGACGCGCGCACGCTGGTGGTCCTCGAAGACCTGGTCGACGCCGACAATCTCGGCGCCATGGTCCGCAACGCCGCCGCCCTGGGCGCCGACGCCCTCTGCCTCAGCCCCGCCTGCGCTGATCTCTTCTACCGAAAAGCCGTCCGCGTCTCCATCGGCAGCGTCTTCCTCCTCCCCATCCTCCGCTTCACCCACTGGCCCGACGACCTCCTCACCCTGCGCACCGCCGGCTTCACGTTGGTCGCCGCCACCCCCCGCCCAACCGCCGTCCCCCTCCCCACCTACCGCCGCCCCGAAAAGTTGGCGTTGTTGTTAGGCACTGAAGGCCCCGGCCTCTCCGAATCCGTCCTGGCCCTCGCCGACCAGCAGGTCTCGATTCCGATGTTCCCCGCTGCCGACTCCCTCAACGTCGCCACCGCCGCCGCCATCCTCCTCTACCACCTCAACCACTGACAAATGGATCGGAGGCGGGCTCTGCCCGCCGGAGAGAAGTCATGCCAAGCAAGATCCGCCCCCGGCTCTCGTCGCGCCGGGGAGAGCCCGCGAGCGAAGCGAGCGCTCTCAATCCCAGTCGTTGACGCCCTCCAAAGGCTCGTCGCGTTCCCAGTGGCGGATGTTTCGTTTCCGACGGCGCAACGTCTTGATCTGGTATCCCAAGAACACGACGGACCCGGCCAAGGTCAGGCCGACGAAGACCATTGCTGGCAACGGCATACGCCGAGTTTGGACCGGACCTGATTTGAATGCCAGAGTTGGAGGGGACCGATGCCCGAGCTTCCCGATCTGGCCTACGTCGAATCCGTTCTGCGCCCCGCGCTGGTGGGCCGGCGCATCGCCGCCGCCCGCACGGGCGATCCGCTGGTGCTGCGCGTGATGGTGCCCGAGCCGTTCCCCGCCCTGCTGGTGGGCCGAACCTTCACCGACGTCTCGCGCCGCGGCCACTTCATGCGCTTTGCGCTCGACGATGAAACGGTCCTGGTCATCAACGCCATGCTGGTCGGCCGCTATCGCCTGCTCCCGCCGCCGCCGCGCGATCCGCGCGCGCTGGGGCTGGCCGTGCGGCTGGAAGGCGGCGAACTGGAACTCCACTACCTCGACGACAAGCGGATGGGCAAGGTGTACGTGGCCCGCGCCGCCAACGAAAAACAGATCCCGGTCTATGGCCAGCTGGGGGTCGACGTTCTGTCGCCGGCGTTCACGCGCGAAGAATTCGGGCGCCTCCTCGCCAAGCGCCGCGATCAAGCGCGCATGTTCATCATGGACAAGCGAGCGCTGGCCTCGATCGGCAACGCCTACGCCGACGAGATCCTCTTCGCGGCGCGCATCCACCCCAAGACGTTCTGTCACAAGCTGGGGCCCGCAGAAAAAGACGCCCTTTACGCCGCCATCCCCACCGTGCTCCGAAACGCCATCGACGAGATCGCCCGGCGCGCCGAACCGATCGACGTCAAGGTGCGCGATTTTCTGGCGGTGCGTGGCCGCGACGGCAAACCGTGTCTCAACTGCGGCACCACCCTGCGGGCCGTGCGCGTGGGCGACGGCGACGCCTGCTTTTGCCCGACCTGTCAGCCGACCGGCCGCAAGCTGTTCGTCGACTTCGCCGGCTTGCCGCCCCGTCAGCCGGTGACGCCGCTGCGACGCAAGAAATCGACGTAGTACTCCGCGTCGCGCCGCTCTTCCAGCTCGCCACGCTCGACGGCGTCCTCGCACTGCTTGCGCAGATCGCCGACCCGACGCGAAGGAGGCAGCGCGAACGCCTGCATGATTGCGTTGCCCAGGCCGGGCGGCAGCGGCGGAACGCGCGCGTCCAGGTCGCGAATGATCAGGATCCGTTCCTTCAACGCGTGGATGTTGGCCACCGCCTCCTGCCGCCGCCCCGGTCGGCGCGACGTCACGTCGGCGCGCGACAGATCCAGCAGGTCATCCAGGTGCTCACCCATCTCGTGGTCGAAACGCCGCACGGCCGCGTCGGTCCAGCTCGCTTCGTAGGCGTTGGCGCGCAGGTGGTGCAGGATCAGAAAGCGCACCTTGGATCGGTCCGGGCGTTCAAAGCCCAGGCGCTTGGCCACGGTGTCGAACATGCGCGCCCCCACCTCGGCGTGGCGGTGAAAGGTGACGCGCCCGTCGGGCAGCATGACCCGCGTCGGCACCTTGCCGATGTCGTGCAGCAACGCCGCCCAGCGCACCGCTGGCTTTGGCACCGACTGACGCACCACCTGCTTGGTATGTTCCCAGACGTCTTTGTGGCGGCGCCCCGCCTCCTGCGAAAATTCGACCGTCGCCGCCAGCTCGGGCAGCAACACGCGCAGGACGCCGCTGTCATGCATCCACTGCAGCCCCACATCCAGCGAGCGCCCCAAGATCACCGCCTCGATGCGGGCCCGTACCTTGGCCGTCGGGATCGACGCCGCCAGGCCCGCCGCTTCGCGCGCCGCTTCGGTCACGGCAGGCGGCGGCACCTCGGCGCCGGTGGCGATGTCCACGGCGACGTCCAGCAGCGCGTCCGGGTCGGCGCCAAAAGGCGCAGCGGCTGTTGCAAGAACCATACGGCAGACCACTTAACCGGAAAACTGCTCGGAACCCGACCGCGACGCCATCGGGAGTGACGAACAGCCGTCCCTACGAGGTGATCTTCTTTCGATCCTGGTCGCGCTTGCGCGCCAGGTGATCGACAAATGGCTGGGATTGCTTGACCCGCCCGGCCAGCGACTTTTCGGTGATGGGATATTCGGTGCTGAAGCGCAGGCCTTCGTCATACAGAAACGTCCCCACCTCTTCGTCGTCGACGAACATGGGGATCTTCTTCTTGGCGTAGACCGCCTTCAGCATCGAAGCAAAGCGCCCGTCCAGCCAATCGATGACCTCGGCGCCGAAGGCACCGCGGAAAATACCCAGGTCCTCGTCGAGGTGCCCATAGTTCTCGGCGAACCGCTCGCGAAATGCCGGTGCCCCCTCGCCGCCCTCACCGACCACGCGGCCCAAGGCCAGCCGCACCAGCACCACGTCTTCGCAGTGACGGACCGGCGCGTCCACGTTGCCCTCCTTGGGCGTGATCACGTGAACCACCGTCGCTGCGGCGATCTCCCGCACCGCGTGCTCGAGATCGGGGTCCGCCACCGCTTCTAGCAGCACCTTGACGTCGAAGGGGAGAGAGACCAGCGCTCGGGCCAGCGTATCGAGAAAGGTGCGCTCCAGATCCTTGTCCATAAAACGGCCGGGGTTCGTGGGTTGGGGGTTTTCGTTCCTCAGCCCAACCGGGAACGGATACTACCTGATTCGCTCCCGATTCATAGCGTTTCCCCGGTCGAAAGCGCCAGCGGAATCGCCGGGAATCGCCGCCCCCACCGCCGAAGCCAGCGCCGCCCGACAATCCGCGGCAAACCCCGCGAACGGCCCCGGGGGCAATTCCAGCGTCAGGATCGGCCAGCCGCGATCCCCACCCAGCCAGCTGCCCAGCGACCCCGGCGTCGGGTATCCGATGTCGGCCTTCACCGGCCATCCACACGCACGCGACACCGCGTCGGCCCAGGCCAGCGCCGGACCGTCATAGTTCACACAGGCGAACGGAGCATGAACGGCGACCACGCTGGCGATCGGCTCGCGGGCGATCAGCGCCGCCAGGGCCTGCGTCTCCGGTTCCGACAGGGGGGCCGGGCCGGGGAAATAGCGCGGCTGATGCTGCACGGTGAAGTTCTTCGCCGGAAAGTTCCTGTTGAGGTCCACGTCGCGTACGGAGTTCTTCTGGCCCCGAGCCAGCCCATCCGGATTCAGCACCGGGATCAGCCAGAAAGGACGGGACCCGATCAAGCGGCCGGCGGCCAGCCGCTCCGCCAGATCCGCGACGGCTTCGACGGTGGCCGGTTCGTCGCCGTGCACGCCGGCCACCACCAGCAGGGTGGCAGGGGCAGGGGCCGCCGTCGCCGAAGGCGAATCGCCGGCGCCCCCGAACCGACCGGCGCGGATGGGCCGACCCTCCGATGACCGCCCGATGACCTCGGGAAAAGGCAGGCCATCCAGCCTCTGCAAAAGCGCTCCCTCGGCCATGCTGGATCCTATGTCGCGTTCCAGCTAACTTTCCACCTTCATCCCATGTCGTTCACACTCCGCGACCTCAAAAGCCAGGCCCGCACGCTGGTCCGAGGAGGAGAAGCAGCCTCGGCGCTGGCCGCGTATGACCACCTGCTGGCGACGAATCCGCTGGACAACGACAGCCGCCTGAAGATCGCCGACCTGCTGTTGCTGACGGGCGATCAAGCCGGCGCCGCCGAGGTCTATCGCGCAGTGGCGCTGCACGACATCCGTTCCGGCCATCCCTTGCCCGCCATCATCTGCATGCGGGCGCTGGAATCCCTGGGCCAGTCCTCTGACGACATCGTCTCGTTGATGGCCGACCTTTACGCCAGCGGCGCGCCGACGCTGGCCAAGTTTGCCGCTCGGCCGGCCCCCGTCGATCTCGACGGCGAGATAACGCCGCCCGATCTGACCCGGGCCGGCGCCCCCGAGAAGATCGCGGCGCGGGCCCGCGAACGGGCCCTGGATTTCTCCGTGTTCGCCAAGTACGCCGAACAGTTTCTCCCCCTCTCCTTCTTTTCAGAGCTGCCGCGCGACGTCTTCGTTCCGGTGGTGCGCGCGCTGAAGGTGAAACGACTCGGCGACGGCGACTTCATCATTCGCGAGGGTGAGCCGGGCGTGGCGTTCTATCTGGTGGCCGCCGGCCAGGTCAGCGTGTTCGTCACCGACGCCCTGGGCCGCCGCAACGAGCTCACGCGCCTGCACGAAGGCGCGCTGTTCGGCGAGATGGCGCTGCTGGCGGTGCAGCCACGAACCGCGTCGGTGCAGGTCATCGAGGATGCCGACGTGCTGGAGCTGTCGCGCGATGCACTGTCCCGTCTGGAGACCGAGGTGCCCTCGCTGGCGGAGACCCTGGGGCGGTTTGCCCGGGAACGGCTGCTCAAGAACCTGCTGGCCACATCGCCGCTGTTTCGCCCCTTCGATCGCCAGCAAAAGATGGATCTCATTCGACGCTTTGACGGACACGAAGTGGCGCCCGGCACCGAGATCATTCGCGAGGGCGACGCCGGTCTGGGGCTGTTCGTGGTGCTGGCCGGCGAGGTCGAGGTCAGCAAACGCACCCAAGAGGATCCCGCTGGCGGCGAGGTGGCGCTGGCCCGGCTGCGGGCGGGCGACGTCTTCGGCGAGATCTCCCTCATCAAAGGCCAGCCCACCAACGCCAGCGTGCGGGCGGTGCGGCAGTCGACCATTCTTTTTCTGGCGCGCGAATATTTCCAGCGCCTGGTCGAAGCCCTGCCCGAGATCCGCAGCTACTTTGAAGAGCTGTCCGAGAAACGCGACCTGGAAACCCAGCGCCTGATCAGCGGCGAACGCAGCCGCGTGACCGATCCCGACGTACGCGTTTTATTCTAACGCGTGGAGCGCAGGCGCCTTCGCCGCCGGCGCATTGCGAAGGCCCCCCTGGGCGCATAGACTTCGTTCGTCATCATGAAAACCAAACGTCGCTCGTCCTGGCTGTTGATGGTCATGGCCGTCATGAGCCTGATGGTGCTGCCAGCGCTGGCGCTGGCCGGCCCCCGTTCAGGCGGCAGCTTTGGTGGGCGGCTCGGCTTTCGATCGCCAGGCGCCTCCTCCATGCCGCGTTCGTATTCCGGTGGCGGCTATGGCAGCCGCTATGGAGGCGGTGGTTCCAGCTTTTTCTTCCTCCCCGGCTGGGGCTGGGGCGGTGGCTATGGCATGGGCGGCGGCATGGGCCTGTTCGGAACGCTGATGCTGGTCGCCGTGGTGGGGATCGCCGCGGTTTCCATCTCGCGCGCCGTTCGCCGTTACCGGCAAAGCGGCGGGGGACCGACCTGGAGCGGGGGCGGTTACGAAGACGAAGACGAAGCCGCCGTGATGGCCGGGCGCGCCTATGTCTACAAATTGCAGGTGGTCCTGGGCCGATCGGCGCGTGGCATACAGGATCGCCTGGAAAAATTCGCCGCCTCCGGTGATACGAACTCAGAAGCCGGCCTGGCCAGCCTGCTGCAACAGACCGCGCTCGAGCTCCTCCGCGAAAAAGACAGCCTCCGCTATGCGGCCGCTCAGGCTGCCGGTCCGATGAACCTGACCAACGCCGAAACCAGGATGAACAGCCTCACCCTGGCCGAGCGATCCCGCTTTCTGGTGGAACGCGTGCGCGCCGCCGATGGTCAGGTACGGCGCGCCGAGGCCGCCGCCGAAGAGGGAAAAGAGGCTCTGGAATACGTGGTGGTGACCCTCATCGTCGCCACCCGGACGCCGCTGGCGGGCTGGAAGGCGATCGAGAACCTCGAGGATCTGGGGGCCGTCCTGTCCGAGCTGGGAGGCGTCTCCCCGTCCGGAATTTTGGGGCTGGAGGTCATCTGGACCCCCGCCGATCCCCACGATTCCATGACGGAGACCGACGTCATGACCACATATCCCGACCTCCGCGGGCTCTAGCCACCGCCGGCGCCCTGGCTGCCG
>JAXDMH010000448.1:0-5519 GCA_034666225.1 Myxococcales bacterium | reverse complement strand
GCTCCAAGCAAACCCATAAGGCGCGCGCGCCGTTCGGTGTTTGAGCACGGCAGGGAACCCCACCGCTCCCGCCCCCGCGACGAAGCGAATGGAGCCCCACCTCACGTACAGCTGTCGCCGGCTGTCTCTACAACCTCGCCGGTGCGGTCCGTGCGTCCCGTCGGTCCGTCTACGTGGCGTGCTTCTTCTTGGCCGAGGCCTTCGCCTTCGGAGGCGCCGCGGCTGGTGCTGCCGGAGACACTTCGATGTTGAATGACAGCGTCTCTTTCACCGGTTTGCACGCGCTCTCCTGGCACATCACAAAGCGGGCCTCGGCGGTGACGACCTTGGTGCCGGCGTCGATCGCTTCAAATGGAATCTCGAAGCGCGCCGCTTCAAGCGTGCTCTCGGCCAGGTCGCCGCGGACCAGCTTGGTCTTGATCAGCGTCAGGCCGGCCGGCGCCACCAGCGAGATGGAGATCGGTGCCTCGCCGTTGACGTGCCAGCCGTTGCGGGCGGCGATGGTCAGCGAGGCGCTGGATTTGGCGCCGACGGCGACCTTCGGTTCGGTCTTCTTCAGCTCGTAAGGCGATCCTTCAGCGCGGACCTGAGAGGACAGGGCCAGCGCGGCCAGCAGGGCGGGGACAACCAAGCGAATCTGGGAACGAACCAGCATCGAAACCTCCGATGAAGAGGGTAGGGGGCAACCCATCCCCACGCTAGCTGGAAGAAAATTTGACGGGCGACGTAGGCGGATGTAGGTGTGGTAGTCACGATGGTAACAAAGCGAATGTGGTCACCTTCTGTGGAGGACCGGCGAACGCGACAAAGGTTGCCGGCGGATTTTTACGGCGTGGAACTGGTCGAAGGGGCCAGGTACCTGCGCAAAATTGCGAACGTGTCCAGCTCGGGAATGGTGTTCGAGGACCGGCTGGGAGGCGGACGACCGGGTGAGTTGGTCGAGTTCGAGCTGCCGCATCGAGGGGGCGAGGAGGTGGTGCGGGTCCTGGGCGAGGTGGTGCGGGTCAGCAAGGCGGGGCAGGTGGCGGTGCGGATCGATTCGACGTTGCCCGTCGACGTGGACCGATTGGGTGGTTCGATCGATCTTTAGTGTAATCTTCTGGCCATGGCTCTCATCGACAAGCCCGAGCGGGCGCGGCAGCTGGCGCGCGCCATCGCCTCCGATCTGACGCTTTATCACGAAGCGAAGATCCTGAACGGCATCGAACGCGACACTCTGTTCGATGTGATGCGAGACGAGATCGAAGAAGGGCGCACGCTGTACAAGAGTCGGGTCACGCCCGAAATTTACGTCCTCAATCTGTACGACCGTGCCCTGGTGGACGTGATGCTGAAGTCCAAGGCGCACATCAAATCCCGCATCTGGTAACCACGCGGCGCTTCGTCGTCGGTCACGAAGCGTCCGGGCAGCGCCTGGACGTTTTTCTGGCCGCGCAGGTGCCGGAGGTCTCGCGCACACAGCTGGGCCGGCACATCGGCCAGGGCGCTGTCACCGTCGACGGCAAGGCGGTGGTGGCGCCGTCGCGCAAGCTGCGGCCCGGCGAGGAGGTGGCCTGGGCGCCGCCGCCCGTCGAGAAGACCGAGATCTCCGCCGAGGAGATTCCTCTGACCGTGGTCTATGAAGATCGCTGGCTGGTGGTCATCGACAAACCGGCGGGTCTGGTCGTTCACCCTGCCCCCGGGCATGAAGCGGGAACGCTGGTGAACGCGCTGTTGGCCCACTGTCAGGATCTGCGCGGCATCGGGGGCGAGCTGCGTCCGGGGATCGTCCACCGCATCGACAAGGACACCTCGGGCCTGCTGGTGGTGGCCAAGGACGACGCCACCATGGGAGCGCTGGGCGCGGCGTTCAAGAGCCACGACATCACCCGCGTCTACGAAGCGCTGGCCGTCGGGAAACCGCCGGGACCCAGCGGCCGTATCGATACGCTGCACGGTCGCGACCCGCGTGATCGCAAGAAGTTCACCACGCGCGTGAAGATCGGCCGGCGGGCGGTCACCAACTGGCGCGTCCTGGAACGCCTGGGCGGCGCCGCGCGGATGGAGGCGCAGCTGGAGACCGGGCGCACGCACCAGGTGCGGCTGCACCTGGCGGCGCTGGGCTGTCCGCTGCTGGGCGACGCCACGTACGGGCGGCCGCCGCGCGAGCCGGCGCTGCGCGAGATCGGTCGAACGCTGGGGCGGCAGGCGCTGCACGCGCGCGTGCTGGGCTTTCGCCATCCGGCCACGGGCAAGGACCTGCATTTCGAATCGACGCCGCCGCCGGATTTTCAGCAGGCGCTGGCGGCGCTGCGGGCGCTGGCCACCGGGGCGGCTGCGGTAAAGTAAAGACCATGCGCGAGGATCCCTTTGTCGAAGCGGCAGGCGGCGGGAGCGATGGCGACAGCGCGCTGGTGGTCCCGCTGCTGCGGTCGGCGGTGATCCCGGCCGGGTTTCGTCACGGTTTCACCATGCGCGCTGGCGGCGTCAGCGGTGGTGACTTTGCCAGCATGAACCTGGGTATGAAGTGGGGCGATGCGCCCGCCAACGTCCGGGAGAATCGCCGCCGTTTGCAGCGGGCTGCCGGCAACGACGCGGTGTTTGCGGCGACGCAGGTCCACGGCGCCGTGGTGCTGCCGGTCGGCGCCGGCGACGACGCGGGGGCTGTTGCCCAGCGGCAGGCCGACGGTCTTTGCACGGCGGTGGCGGGGATGGTGGTCTCGGTGTACGTCGCCGACTGCATTCCAGTGTTGATGGCCGACGCGCGCACCGGCGCGGTGGCTGCTGTTCACGCCGGCTGGCGCGGCACGGTGGCAGGCGTGGTGCCGGGGACGGTGCGGCGGATGAGCGACGAATTCGGCACGCGTCCCGCCGACCTGCGGGTGGCCCTGGGGCCGGCCATCGGTGTCTGCTGCTTTGAAGTGGGCGAGGAGGTGGTGCAGGCGGCCGAGGCAGCCATGGCGCGGATCCCGGGCGCGCAGACAACCGAGACAGCGGGCGGCATCGTTCAGCGTGGCGCCGGCAAGCCGCACGTCGATCTCAAGCGGCTCAATCAGCTGTTGCTGGTGGCGGCCGGCGTTCCCGTGGACAACATCGACGCCGGTCCCGAATGCACCAGCTGCGATCGCGCGCGGTTCTTTTCCTACCGGCGCGACGGCGGGCGCACCGGACAGATGGTGGGGTTCATCGCGGCGCGCGGGGGCTGAGCGGCGACGGGTTGTTTTGTCGCAGCGCCGTTGCTTGAAGGGGCGCAGGTCGGCTGATACGTTAGGCGCGCCGTGGGCGCCACCACCTTACGCTGTTACACCTTCTTGGATTCGTTGCAGCCCCAGCTTGCCAGCTTCATGGGCAAGACGGCGCGCGGGTTCTTGCCGGTGCCCGGGCAGGCGTCGCTGTTCGTGGAGATCGCGCCCGGCATCGCCATCAACCGCATCACCGACATCGCTCTCAAGGCGACGCGGGTGGTGCCGGCGCTGCAGATCGTCGAGCGGGCGTACGGGCTTCTGGAAGTGCACGCCGACGATCAGGGCGACGTGCGCAACGCCGGCGCCGCGATCCTGGCGCATCTGGAGACGCGCGAGGAAGAGCGTCTCAAACCGCAGGTGGTCACCAACCAGATCATTCGCTCGCTGGAGCCACACCAGGCCCAGATCATCAACCGCAACTCGCAGGGGATGATGATCCTGCCCGGCCAGTCGCTGTTCCTTCTGGAGACCGAGCCCGCCGGTTACGTGGCGTTCGCCGCCAACGAGGCGGAGAAGGCGGCGCACATTTTTCTGGTCCAGGTGCAACCCTACGGCGCCTTCGGCCGGTTGTGGCTGTCGGGACCGGAGGCGGAGATCGACGCGGCGGCGCAGGCGGCGATCGCGGCCATCGAAGGCCTAACCGGACGCGGCGGCGAGAAGTTCGTGGATAAATAGACAGGAGATCCCATGGCAGACGCGCTTGGAATGATCGAAACCAAAGGATTCGTGGCGATGGTCGAGGCGGCGGACGCCATGGTGAAGGCGGCCAAGGTCGAACTGATCGGCTACGAAAAAATCGGCGGCGGTTTCGTCACCGCCATCGTGCGTGGCGACGTCGCGGCGGTGAAGGCCGCCACCGAAGCGGGGCAGCGCGCGGCCGAACGCATCGGCGAGATGGTCGCCGTCCACATCATTCCGCGGCCGCACGTCAACGTGGATCTCGTGTTGCCGCTGGGACGCACGGACAGCAAAGGCTAGATCGCGGCAGGGCGGGAGCTGCCCCGCGAGAACATGCACGTTCGCGGTCGACCGCTGGCTCTGGCCGGCATCATTGTCTTGATGGGCGGCATCGCGGCGCTGGTTGCTCGGCCGCGCGTGCCGGCGCCGGCGACGGTTCCCTACGCGGGGATCCGGGGGGCGTCGCTGGCGAAATCGGCGGGGCTGGTGGCCTACTGGCGGCGGGGCGACGAGACGCGTCCGCTGGAGCCGGGGCAGGCGTTGCGCGCCGGGGATCAACTGTTGTTCAAGGTGCGCACCGATCAGCCGCGATTTCTGGAGGTGCGGACGCGGAGCGCGGGTGGTGGTGAGAAGACGGTCTTTCCGGCAGGCGGCAGCGATGCAGGGGAGGTGCGCTCTGGCCAGGCCTTGCCGGTGACGGTCACCATCGACGACGGGCCGGGGGCGCTGGTGGTGGTCGGGTATTTCGCCGACCATCCTTTCCCGGTGGGCCGGCCGGCGGCGCCCGATCTGGCGCGGGTGGTGATCGAGGTGCCGAAGGAAAAATGAACGGCGCGGCGCTTCAGAGCCGCCGCAGGATCGCCGCCACGAACGACGGGCGCAGGTAGAAACCGCATTTGCCGACGCGGGTGGGGCGGCCCTCGGCGTCATAGCCGTCGCGCAGGTCGGCGGCGTTTTTCCCTTTCGGTCGCACCTGCATGGCCACGCCCAGGTGGCCGGTGATCTCGTCGACGCGGCCGCGGCGGAAATATTCGCGCACGAACAAGGTGAAGTCGGCGCGCAGGACCGCTTCCTGGGCGGCGTCGGGCGACCACAGGCCGGCGGCGGCCACGCGGCGCTGACCGACCGAACTTCGTCCCGGCGGGACCTCCAGCGCCACGAACAGGACGCGGGCCAGCTTCTGCCGCACGTAACTGGATTCCCACGAGTCGCCGGCGATGGCGATGGGATCGATCTGGCAGACGGCGGTCGATTCCAGCGGGACGCCGCCGTCGTCGACGGGAACGGTCTTGAGCTCGATCCCCAGCGCGGCGAAGTCGGGGCCGCGGGTGCCGCCCGTCTCCACGCCCAGCTCGTGTTCGATGATCTGCCCGGACCAACCCTTCGTGCGCAGCGCGCCGGGCGGCACCGGCAGACCCAGTTGATCGGCCAGCTCTGACAGCTCGACGCCGACCAGGGCGCGGGCGTGCGCCAGCAGCGCTTCCAGGGTCTCGGGCTGTTGGTTGCCGTCGCTGGTCATGTCGCCCGTTTATCCGTCGTTCATGGCGCGCTGTCTCCAGACGGCGCGTTGGTTTAGTATTCTGCCGCGTGGACGAGGCGCGAATCCAGGAGATCGTC
>JAXDMH010000447.1:0-9443 GCA_034666225.1 Myxococcales bacterium | reverse complement strand
CGATCCGTCTCGTCAACGGCAACGGCAACGCGGGCGTCCGACAAGCGAAGATCTGTGCCTGCTACTTCGCTGGCGAGTTCACCGTATAGGACGAGGAGTCGCAGCAGGGACTTATTGTCCCCGCGGCCAAGACGGCCAGTGAAATGATTCAGTTCTTAGTGCGAGAGGAGCGTTGCACCGCCGCACGCCCCGACCGCCGCACTACCCCGGCGGATACGCCTCGGCCCCCATCTCGGTCTTGTCCAGCCCGGCTTCCTCGCTCTGGGCCGACACGCGGTTGCCGAACACCCGATCAACCAGGCGAAAAAAGAAGAACGCCGCGGGAAAAACAAAGGCCACGTTGGCCACGACGCCCACCGTCTGCGCCAGCAGCTGTCTCGGGTCGCCGAAGATGATGCCGCGAACATTGCCGGCGACGCCGTTCCAGTCGGCGCCGTAGGTTCCGTCGGCGAACAAGCCCAGTGCGGCGCTCCAGCACCTCCACCGACCAGGGGACCAGACCGCCGGCCACCACACCGATCAAGACAGCGGCGGCCGGGCCGATGAAGGACAGGGCCCCGTGATGGCGACCAGGCCGCCCAGCAGTCCGTTGCAGACCATGGCTATGTCGGGCTTGTGCTGAAAGTGCCAGACTAAAGCAGGGTCGTGAAGGCGCCGGCGCTGGATGACAGCAGGGTGTTGACCGCACCGTGGCGATCTGAGGATCGGCCGCCGACAGTGTGGAGCCGGCGTTGAAACCGAACCATCCGAAGGCCAGCACCAGCGTCCCGATGATGGCCGTCGGAAGATTGTGCCCGGCAAGCTCTCTACCGCCGCATGGAGCGGGCCGGCGTTGTTTTGGAACGACGACCCAAGGTTTGACTAACGCGGCCGCGTTTTCGCCGGCCGGTCGTGAGCAACGACGGATCTAGTTCATGATCGGCAGCGCGCCGGAGCACAGCACGGCGTTGAAGCGCGTGGTGCCGGAAGCGGTGTACTTGCAGTTGCACACCTCCGTCTGACCGGAGACCACCGTCGTGCCTGGCGTGAGCTGGCTGTCGATGCGCATACCCTGCCCAAAGCCCACCACGTTCGCGAACGTATCTTCGTAGGGCAGCACGGGTTGCAGGGTTCCGGCGGGGGCGTTCTGAGCGAAGGTGCCGTGCAGGTAGGCAAATCCGGTCGACGGCCCGAAGCAACCAAAGCACAGCGAGCAGTTGTTCAGACCGGGGCAGTGGCTCTGCAGGAACGGCAGCGTGTACTGCCTTTCGGTCTGCAGGGTGTGGCACAGATTCGGATCACTCGAGACGATGATCTGAAAGTTGGCGGTGTTCGGAATCGGGACCATCGCCGCGGTCAGCCAGGTGACGGTTCGGACCGGAAGGCCGATGGTCATCGCGCCGCTGGCCGTGCCAGCGGGGACGCCCACCGTGGGCGCGGGCGGGAAGGCCGGACAGAAGTCGCAGCTCAGCGTTCCGCCGCAGCCGTCGGGCATGGTGCTGCCGCAGATGTCGCCCTGGGCCGGGCAAGTGGTGGGTGCGCAACCATCACAGCCGTTCTGGGCAAACCACGATTGCAACGACCCCTTCTGCGCGCCACTGATGCGATTGGCGTCGCGCAGATCATTGAGGGCGTGGGCGGCGCAGCTGACGCATTGGCCGTGATTTTTCTGGGGCCCCGGACAGGCGCGGCGCACTTCGTCCCGGGCCTGATCGTCGGTGAGCGGGGCACTGATGACGGCTTGGCGGCTCAACTCCAGCGACGGCGCCGGATCTCCGCAGGACGCGGCCAGGACACAAAGCAGACCGATACGATTCCATTTCATCAGCGTCAACGCGGATCTCCTCGGCAAAGGGGGGCTAAGATCGGTGCCCACAACTTTGTGAGCGGGCAGACGGTACAGGACGAGGAGTAACGCCAGGGAATTAAGATCCCCGTGGCTCAGCCGCCGGCCAAATGATTCAGTTCTTAGTCCGCGAGGCGCGTTCTACCGCCGCGACCCGCCGCAACCGCGTTCCCCGTCAATGACAAACGGGACGCTCGCCGTGGCCACCGGCGAAGGTGTCACCAAGAAGCTGCTGGATGTCGTCGGCCAAGCCGTCGGAACGGAGTTGGCTCGACTACAACCCCGGCGTCTGCGTCATCGGTGTTCTTTGACGCGCAACGCGCCGAGCGAGTTGATCGATTTCGCCTCGACCGTGATACTTGGACAGAAGCTCACCACGCAAACGTAGACCTTGCCGGGCTTGGTGCCCTGGCTGCCTCTCGTCAGGGAGATGTCATGCGAACCCCCCTCTATTGGATCAGTCTGTGCGTTCTTGTGACCGTCGCCGGCGCGTGCTCGAATTCGGACTCCGGTTCGGGCGGCGGCTCCGGCGGCACCACCGTCAATGGCTCCGGCGGCACCGCCGTCAATGGCTCCGGCGGCACCACCGTCAACGGCTCCGGCGGCACCACGGGCGGTGGCAGCGGTGGCAGCGGTGGCAGCGGTGGAATGACGGCTGGCACCGGCGGCATGACGACGATCGACGCGGGCGGTACTGGCGGCGCGGCTGTTGCGACGGACGGCGGCGGCACTGACGGTGCGCCGCACACGCCTGTCCCCAGCGCCGGCTGCGGCAAGCCCAACCCGAACATGAAGATGCGGACGATCATGACCGGCGGCATGACCGGCACGTACTATGTCAACGTGCCGGCCAACTACGACGTCAACAAACCGATGCCGCTCGGTTTCGGTTTCCACGGCCACAGCAACAAAGCGTGCCTGGTGGGCGTGCCGAATGGGGGCGAGTGCGTGGGCTTTGACAAACTCCCCGCGATCACCGTCTACATGAACTCGCTTACGCCGGGCTGGGAGGACCAAGGGGCACCGCTCACCAACAACTTGCAGTTTTATCATGACGTCCTCAACGTCATGCAGACTGAGTACTGCGTCGACGAGGCGCGCATCTTCATCGCCGGCGTCAGCTCAGGCGCCCAGTTCATCGAGCACATCGCCTGCCTGGACGGCGATAAGTTGTGGCAGGTGACCTCCGTGTCGGGGTACGTCGACCAAGGCGTCACCACGAATTGCAAGGGGACGCCGGCCGTGCTGGCCACGCAGGGCGCGACTGAGACTGGCGGCGTCAGCGTCGCGACGCCGACCATGTTCGCCATGCGCAACGGCTGCTCGCCAACGCCGCCGGCCGCGTACGCCCAAAACCTCGCCGACATGAAGGCAGCTTTCAACATGAAGAAGACCGACGTCCGCTGCATGGATTGGGACGGCTGCACGAAGAACCCCGTGCGCTACTGCATCTCGTCGCAGGCGACGTACATGCCAACCACGACTCACGGCTGGCCGAACGCGGGCGGCCAGTGGATCGCCGACTTCCAGAACACGCTGCCGAAGTAGCTCCTGAATCGCTCCAAAGCACGGTGCCGGAGCGTTCGAGCATAATTTAACATACGCACGCTATCGGCCGTTCGCCATTTGCGCCCCCGGCCCCGCCACTACCCCGGCGGGTACGCCTCGGCGCCCATCTCGGGCCCGTCCAGACCGGCCGCCTCGGTTTCGGCCGACACGCGGTTGCCGAACACGCGATTAACCAGACGAAAGAAAAAGTACGCCGCGGGAAAGACCAAGGCCACGTTGGCCACGACGCCCACCGTCTGCGCCAGCAGCTGCCTCGGGTCGCCGAAGATGATGCCGCGAACATTGCCGGCGACGCCGTTCCAATCTGCGCCGTAGGTTCCGTCGGCGAACAACCCCAGGGCCAGCACGCCCCAGACGCCACAAACGCCGTGCACGGCGATGGCGCCCACCGGATCGTCGATGCGAAACCGGCGTTCAAGCACCCCCGCCGACCAGGGAACCAGACCGCCAGCCACCACACCGATCAAGACGGCAGCGGCCGGGCCGATGAAAGCGCAAGGCCCTGTGATGGCGACCAGACCGCCCAGCAGCCCATTGCAGACCATTCCTATGTTCGGCTTGTGCTCGAAGTGCCAGACGTAAAGCAGCGTCGTGAAGGCGCCGGCGCTGGATGACAGCAGGGTGTTGACCGCCACAGTGGCGATCTGGGGATCGGCTGCCGACAGGGTGGAGCCGGCGTTGAAACCGAACCAGCCGAAAGCCAGCACCAGTGTCCCGACGATGGCCATCGGAAGATTGTGGCCAGGGAGCGCGGCAACCGTGCCATCCCGGCGAAACTTGTCTGCGCGTGGGCCCAGCACCAGGACGCCGGCCAACGCGATGACCCCGCCGGTCATGTGCACCACCGACGACCCGGCAAAGTCGACATGTCCGTGTCCCAGCCCGGCGGTGATGCCCAGCCCGGCCAGCCAACCGCCGCCCCACACCCAGTTTCCATAGAGCGGGTAAAGCAGCATGGAGACGAATGCCGTATAAATCAGGAACGCCGCGAACCGCCACCTCTCGGCCAGGGCGCCGGTGGGAATGGTGGCGGAGGTGACCATGAAGACGACCGAGAAAAAGAACATGGCCAGGTTGGAAGCGTCGTGCGGCGCGCTGATCAGCGCGAACCGCGACGCACCGAAGACGCCGAAGGAATATCCCCGCAGCGTTATCGCCACCTCATGAACACCGGGAAACGCCGCTCCCAACGACGGCCATCCCCCGACGCCGCCCATCATCACGCCATACCCCACCAGCCAGAAACCCAGGACGCCGACGGGGTAGACGGTAAAGTTCATGGCCATGGTGTTGACGGCGTTCTTGCTGCGAGTCAGCCCGGTCTCGACCATGGCAAAGCCGACCTGCATGAACATGACCATGAAGGCGCCCACCAGCACCCAGAGCAAGTTCACCGATTGGGTTAGAGACATCCGATTCCTTTCAAGCCGTTCATCCGCTGGTGGGCACGTCGCCCTTGTCGGTGGCGTAGCCTTCGATCCCAAACTCGGGAACGTCAAGCCCGGCCATCTCGTCCTGGGGTGAGCTGCGGTTGCCGACCAACCTGTCGATCAGCTTGAAGGCGCCATAGGTAACGCCGCCCACCCAGGCGACGCAGACGATGATGCCGATCAGCGAGGCGACCAGCTGTGAGGGATCGCCATAGAACAGCCCGCGCACGGTGCCCGGCACGCCATTCCATCCTTCGCCATAGCGTCCGTCGGCCAGCAGCCCCAGCGACAAGATGCCCCAGGCGCCGCACGTGCCGTGAACCGAGATGGCGCCGGCCGGGTCGTCGATCTTCAGTTTGTTCTCGATGTACATCGCCGAGAAGATGACCAGGACGCCGGCCACGGCGCCGATGAAGATGGCCGACGGGGAGGTCACGAAGGCGCAGGGCGCGGTGATGGCCACCAATCCCGCCAGCATGCCGTTGCACATCATCCCCAGTTCGGGTTTGCCGTAACGAAGCTTCATGTACAGGTACGCGGCGAAGGCGCCCGAAGCCGAGGCCAGCATGGTGTTGACGGCGATGACAGCGATATGGGTGTCGCTGCCGGCCAGCGTGGAGCCCGCGTTGAACCCGAACCACCCGAAGGCCAGGATGAACGTCCCCAGCACCCCCAGGGCCATGTTGTGTCCGGGAATGGGTCGGGGGTTGCCGGTGGCGTCGTACTTGCCGATGCGTGGACCCAGCAGCTTGGCGCCCACCAGCGCGGCGACGCCGCCAGCCAGATGCACGACCGAGCTGCCGGCGAAGTCGACGTGGCCGTGGCCAAGATGAAAACTGTGGCCCAGCTGCGACAACCAGCCGCCCCCCCACACCCAGTTGCCGAAGATCGGATAAGTGAACGACGCCAGCACGAACGTGAAAAGGACGAACGAGCTGAACCTCCAGCGCTCGGCCATCGCCCCGGTGGGGATGATGGCCATCGTGTCCATGAAGACGATCTGGAACAGGAACAGTGCCGCCACCGGCGCCGTGTACACCTCGGGCGACAGGAAAAAACCACGGGTGCCGAACAGCCCAAAGTCCTTGCCGAAGAGGGTCATGACGAATTCGCTGCTGAGTGTGGCGTCGTTGCCGAACGTCGACAGCGCGCCCACGCCGCCCATCTGCAGGGCGAACCCCACCGCCCAGTACCCGATCCCGCCAATCGAATAGACCAGGAAGTTGATGCCCATGGTGTGGGCCATGTTCTTGGCCCGCGTGAAGCCGGTCTCGACCATGGCGAAGCCGGCCTGCATGAACATCACCAGAAAGCCGGTCAGCAGGGTCCAGACGATGTTGAGGGCCGTCTGGGTGCTCATTCCCAGCTTGTGATTCTCTGAAACCTGATTGGTGAGCTCGACCAGCGACCGTTCAGAAAGCGCGGCGTGCGGCGGATCGTTGACGTTGGCGCTGCCGGCAAGCGGCGCCGCCTCTTTCTCCGCGGGTGACGACGACGACGGCGCCGGCGCCGGTGACGGCGGTGAGGCCGAGGGCGGCGACGGTGGCGATGGCGGTGGATCCGCTGCCTGAAACGCACGGCCCAGATTCTTGAAGAAGCCCCGCGCCACGACACTGGGCAGGCGGCGCGGCGCGCCCGTCGCTGACCAGCGGCCAAGCTGAGCGCCGGTTGCCCCGTTCCAGACAACGAAGGTGACTGTTTGACGGGCAGGCGCACGGCCGCGCTTGCGCGTCTCGACATCGCCGGTCAGAAACGCCGCCAGGTGGTGCTCGCGCGCCAGCGACGGGTACTGGGTGGGATCATCCACCCGGGGCAGAGAGGTCTCCACAGAAAGCCCGCGCCCGCGCATCAAACGCGTGACCTGGCGCCGCACAGGCTCGCTGTTGTCGCCGCCAAAAGGCGAAACCGAAACCGCGGCGTTGCGGCTGCTCTTGGCCTCGGCCGCACGCGGGTGCGCAACCAGCGCCCCCGCTGCAAGCAACATGGCCAATCCGGCGCTCTGGGCCTTCATAGCCGTTCGCATCGTCCGATCGCTCCATTTTCTCAAATGGGATCGGGTCGAATTTCGCCTGACTAGAAGAAAAAGTGCGCGACCAGGCCGAACAGAGGGATGAGGATGGCGCCTGACCACAGCGTGTACCCGAAGAAGCTGGGCATGCGCACATGGTGCTGCTCGGCGATGGCCTTGACCATGAAGTTGGGACCATTGCCGATGTACGTGTTGGCGCCCATGAACACCGACCCGCACGCCACCGCCGCCAGCAGCTCCTGGCCGATCGGATGCACCGCCAGGGCTCCCAGGTTCGCCGCGGTCAAGACCCCGGCGCCGTGATCGGCGACGCCGCTGGCCAGGGATGCAAACGTCAGATACGTGGGCGCGTTATCCAGCACGCTGGACAGAGCCCCCGACGCCCAGAAGAACTGCCACGGCTTGGTGACCCCCAGACTGGCCCCGCGCTCTTCGAGAAACAGCAGCGCCGGCACCATGGTTATGAAGATCCCCACGAACACCACGCCCACCTCGACGATGGGCGCCCATGAGAAGCGGTTGGCCTCGTGAATATGGCGAGGCGTGGTTCGCCATGACGCCGCCGCCAGCGCGATCATGCAGATCACCTGCGCCAGCGCGCGCGCGTGCCCGTTGGGCAGCAGGGCCGGTCCCCAGGTCCCAGCGGCGAAGACCGTGAAGACGATGCCCAGCAACCAAAGAATGTTCAGCCGTCCATCGATGCGCAGTCGCTCCTTGTCCTTGGGTGGCGCAAGGGCGGGCATCAGCGGCGCGACTGCGCCGCTGCCAGCCACCGGCGCGACTGCAACAGCGGCGGTACCGGCGGCAGCCACCCGCGCGGCGTCGCCTCTGAAGGTGAACCAATCAAATACGGCGAACAGCACCAGCAGGATGCCGTTCACCAGCGCCCACGGTGCCGCCAAACGCAGCGTCCAGGTGAATGGAACGCCGCGCAGAAATCCCAGGAACAGCGGCGGATCACCCAGCGGCGTCAGCATTCCGGCCCCGTTCGAGACGATGAAGATAAAGAAGACCACCAGGTGGGTCAGACGCTTGCGTCCCTGGTTCGCTCGCAGCAGCGGACGGATCAACAGCGCGGAGGCCCCGGTGGTTCCGATCAGACTGGCCAGCAGTGATCCGATGGCCAGGAACACGGTGTTCACGACTGGTGTCCCGGCCGGCGATCCATGGACGTAGATCCCACCCGAGATGACGAAGAGTGCACCCAGCAGCGCGATGAATGACACGTATTCGAAGACGGTCGTGGTCAGCAGCGCCGCACCATCGGCGCGCCCCAGCAGATGAACGATCACCGGCGCGCCCAGCAGCAGGCCCAGGAGCAGCTTGTTGCGATTGCTCTCCCAGAAATGACCGAAGAACAGCGGAAGAACCGCGATGAGCAGCAAGTAGCAAGCGAAGGGCAGCACCGCCCAGACGGGCGTGGCCAGAAGGGCAGATTCCGCGGCGCTGGGCATGGTGCAAGAACCTCAGTGCTGAAGAAAAAGCGAGATGGTCGTCTTTTCGATGAGGTCCGTGGTCACCGAGCCCCAGACCCGTTCCATGATTCGCGAGCCGGCATAGGCGCCCATGACCATGACGTCCGCCTCCAGCTTGGTGGCCTGCTCCAGCAAGGCTTCCGGGATCGGCAGCACAGAGACCACGTTGTGCAGGGCCGCGTGGAAGCTGCGGCGTTTCAGATCCTCGACCGCACGGCCGGCCATTTCCCAGGCGGTGGCGCCGTCGTCATCGACAGTGGCCACGTGCAACTCCAGCCCGTGGGCCAGGCCACTGTCCGCAAACGCCGTCACCGCCCGTTTGGACGCCGAGCTTCCGTCGTAGGCGATCATCGCCCGCTTCCAGACCGGGCGCCCCGTGGCCGGCACCAGGACGGTCGGCCTTTGCGATCGGTGCAGGACGTAACTGCGGGTGGCGGGATCGGTTGACTCGGTCTCGAAATGAAAGTTGGCATCGCGGCCCATCACGCTGAGGTCAAAGGCCTGCATCTCACGCAAGATATTGGCGGCGGCCCGGCCGACGATCTGGCGAGTCTCGCCCACGATCTTGGCTTCCCGGCATCGGCTATCGAAGACGCCCAGCCAGGCGGCGGCACTCTTCCTCGCTTCAGCCAGCAACGATTCGTCTCGATCTTGTTTATAGCTGGCACCACCGATGCTGGTGGCGGCGCCCGCGCGAATTTGCGGTTCGTCCACGATGACCAGCCCGACCAGGTGCGCATTCTGGGACTTGGCGATCTGCAGCGCGGTGCGCGTCGCCGCTTCCGTGCTGGCGGAGCCTTCCAAACAGAGGAGGACGTCTTTGATCATTTGGCTCGGGTTGTCAGTGTCCGGTCTCAGTAAAGAAAAGGCTGGGCCCCGCACAGGCGAGGCCCAGCCCAAGACTACAATCTGGATACGCTGCTAATTAGATGCTGCCCAGCGAAGGAACCGCCTTCTTTGCCGCAGCCACCTGCGTGGCGGGCACGTCGGCCGGGGTAATGTGCTCCATGAACTCCGGATAACCCGGCATGCCCATCTCCGGCACGTCGAGACCGGCGATCTCCACCTCGGCCGAAACCCGGTTCGAACCGAGCACCTTGCCGATGACGTAGAAC
>JAXDMH010000446.1:0-13161 GCA_034666225.1 Myxococcales bacterium | reverse complement strand
ATCCTGCGGCACGTGCAAGTCGAACGAGATGTGTAGTGTGGATGGCAAGTGCGTTTGTCAGACGGCGTGCACCGGCAAGATGTGCGGCCCCGATGGCTGCAATGGAAGCTGCGGCACGTGCGGCACTGGAACGACCTGTAACAACACATCGGGGCAGTGCGTTCCCGACTGTCAGAAGATGTGCACCGGCAAAATGTGCGGCCCCGATGGCTGCAATGGAAACTGCGGTACGTGCGGCACTGGAACGACCTGCAACAACGGCGTGTGCGAAGGGCCCCCAGCGGATGCCGGACCGTAACCGTTCGGCCCAGGGCACCCTGCCGGTCTGAGTCAGAATCCGCCATGGTCTGGACATGGCGAAACGACGGCAGCGGCAGGGGCGCGAGTTCCGGGCGAGGCTGAGCTCCGAGTCCGAGAGAAGCGAGGCAGGATCCCCTTCACCTAGAAGCCCTAAGTAACAAATCCCGCCCCGCGGCCGTTCCCCCTCCGTCGGCGACGCAGGTTCGCCTTCACCTTCAACGCGAGCGACGCGCGGCTTCGCCGCGCGGAGCGAGGGAGTTTCAGAGGGCCGCGAGCGGCAGCGAGCCGGCTCTCTGAATAAGGTTGTGGGCGCAGAAAGAATCGAACTTTCAACAAACGGATTAAGAGTCCGCTGCTCTACCAATTGAGCTATGCGCCCGTTATTTAGTTTTCAGACGATCGAACCGAACCCGAATCGAAACTACTACCGCCCGTGCGCCCGAGGTGAGTCGAACACCTAACCCCCGGCTTCGAAGGCCGGTGCTCTATCCAGTTGAGCTACGGGCGCTCATCAATTCTCAACGGCCTTTTCGCGGCGGGATGATGCGAAGAGCGGTCCCGCCTGTCAAGGGAAACGTCGCTGCCGCCCCGGGTAGCCTCGGGCGCCCCCTATCGCTTCGGCGCGGCTGGCGTCGGCGCAATCGGCGTCGGCGTGGTCGCTGCCGGCTTGGGCCGCTTGGGAATGAACGTGGGGCGCAGCTGCTCCATGATTTTTTCCTTGGCCAGCGCCGGATTGTTGCGCATGTCGACGCCCGCCACGCTGGCCAGGGTCGCGTTCAACAGGTGCAGCCGGCTGCGAGCCGCCTCCCCGCACGCCGGCACGGCCGGGGCCGGTCGCTCGCACAGCGCCAGCGCGCGCTTGGCCGCTTCGAACGCCGGCGCCGATTCGAACCGATCGGCAAAGGCCACGGCGCGAATGTGGTGCAGGCGGTAGTCGTCCTGGTGCAGCGGCAGCACGGCGCCCACGGTGGCCAGCGCCCAGTCGGGGCGATGACCATCTAGATAGATATCAGCCAGCTCGATGGCCTCTGGTAAAGAATCATCTTTGCCCAACAGCGCCGCCTGCAGCTCGGCGACGCGCTCGCGCCGTTCCGTCGGCAAGCGCAGGGCCGCTTTCACCGTCACGTCGGGGCGGGGCATCAGCAGCACCGCGGCCAGCAGCACAATGACGATCAGATCCAGAAGGCGGGTGACGCGCACTGTGACCATTTGTACCGCATGGACGCGCGCCGGGCGAGGTTCCTGCCCGCATCCCAGGAGCAACGCGCCGACGCGGGTCGAAAAACCACGCGGCGGGGCAAAAATCCCCGCCTCCAGAAAGCGTCAACCACCTGTTTACCGATGAAACAAAGGTGAAACAGAATGGCACCACCTGTGCTTAGATACGGCGCGAGCTTGCCGAAGTGGGGCGGTATGCAACAACACCGCACCGTCCTTAATCCAAGCCTGATTCCCGCGCGCCTGCGACGAGAACGCACGATCGACGAAGGAGGAGCCTGATGACCGTCTTGAAGATGCTGGCCGATGCATTCCACGAGGGTGGCTGGGGGATGTGGCCGATTCTCTTCTTGCTCATGATCACGATGTCGATCTTGATCGAGCGCGCCGTTTATCTGCGCCGCGCCGTCATCGACAAAGAAAAGCTGCTGACGCTTCTGCGCTCGCAGATCTCAGCCGGCAACATCCAGGGCGCGATCAAGGTCTGCTCCGGCAACTCGACGCCGCTGACCCGCATCGTGCAGGCGGGCCTGATGCGCGCCAACCGGTCGAACGAAGAGATCGACTCGGCCATGGAGGAATCGTCGCTGCGCGAGGTGCCCATGCTGGAAAAGCGCACCGGCTACCTGGCCATGCTGGGCAACCTGGCCACGCTGGCTGGTCTGCTCGGCACCATCACCGGCCTCATCAAAGCGTTCGCCGGTGTCGCCGGCGTCGACCCCTCACAGAAGGCCACGCTGCTTTCCAAAGGAATCTCCGAGGCGATGAACTGCACCGCCTTCGGCCTCACCACCGGCATCATCGGCCTGGCGGCCTTCGCCTGGCTGAACGGCAAGACCCAGAACGCCCTCGACGACATCGCCGAGGTGAAGAAGAACGTTTCCAACCTGCTGTTCCAGGCCAAGGCGGCGCTCCGCGGATAACGCGGGCTTTTTCAAACTTTCCACGACGACAATCCAGACAAGGAGAATCACCGCATGTTCCTACTTGATGCTTTCGAAAAGGGTGGCTGGGGTATGTACCCGATCGCCATCTTGGCCGTCGTCACCATCCTCATTGCCGTGGACCGGTTCATGTACGTGTCGAAGGCGCAGGTCGATGTCGACCGCCTGATGGGGATCCTGAAGTCGCAGATCGTTTCGGGAAACATCCAGGGCGCGCTGAACACCTGCCTGGCCCAGCCCAAGCCGGCGACGCGCATCATCGCCGCGGGCCTGCGCAAGGCCGGCAGCAGCGAGCATGACGTGCAGCAGGCCATGGACGAAGAAGCCCTGCGCGAACTGCCCCGCCTGGAAAAGCGCACCGGGTACCTGGCCATGCTGGGCAACCTGGCCACGCTGGCCGGTCTGCTCGGGACCATCACCGGCCTCATCAAAGCGTTCGCCGGCGTCGCCGGCGTCGATCCGTCGTCGAAGGCCACGATGCTGTCGAAGGGCATCTCGGAGGCGATGAACTGCACCGCCTTTGGCCTGGGCACCGGCATCGTCGGTCTGGCGACGTACGCCTGGCTGAACGGCATGACCCAGTCCGTTCTGGACGGCATCAACCAGTCTTCCGTGGAGACGCTGAACCTGGTGGTCGCCGGTCGCGGCGGTGGTGCCGGCGGCCAGGGCGAGCAGTACTAAGAGGCGGCCATGGGTGTCGCTGTAGAATCCGGTGGACAACACGGACGAAAACCGGTCAACGCTGACCTGAACCTGGTCCCGTACATCGACCTCCTCACGTGCATGGTGGCCTTTCTGCTGATCACGGCAGTCTGGTCACAGCTGGCACGTCTGGAGGCCCATCAGAAGGGGCAAGGTCAGGCCGGCGAGGACACGCCGCCCGAGAAGCAGTTCAAGCTGGTGGTTCTGGTCAGCAGCGAAGGTTTCAACGTCGTTGAGGATCAAGACCAGCACCGTATCCCCAAGCGCGGGGATATCTATGACTTCGAAGCGCTCGGCGTCGAGCTGAAGAAAGTCAAAGACACGCACCCCGACAAGACCGACCTGCAGGTCGCGTCGGAGGACGCCATCAAGTTCGACACGCTGGTCCGTACGATGGACACGGCCCTCACCTCACGTTTCCCGGATATCTCGCTCGTCGACAGCGGCGGCGCGGGAATCTGACGGGGGAAGACCATGCCAATCCACGCACCTCACGCGCACCTCTTCAACTCGGTCAAGCTGGAGGCCACCAAGGCCAAGCTGGGGCACGCCGGCCGCAAGAGCGTGTACCAGGCCCTGAACCTGGTGGCGTACATCGACATGATGACGATGCTGGTCATCTTCCTGCTGATGTCGTTCTCGGCGACGGGCGAGATCCTGTTCGTCCAGAAGAACATCGTGCTGCCCGACGCGCAGAACTGGACCGACCTGGAACGCGCGCCGGTGGTCGGCGTCAGCAAGGACGTCGTCACCCTGGACGGTGTCCAGGTGGCGTCGGCCGACGAGCTGATGAAGGACGCATCGACGGGTGACTTCAAGATCGCCGAGCTGCACGATCGCCTGGTGACCATGAAGAACAACTACAAGCTGCTGCACACCGGCGAAGAGTTCCCCGGCATCGCCATCGTTCAGTCGGACAAGAACGTCGAGTTCAAGGCCTTGAAGAAGGTCATGTACTCGATTGCTGTGGCCGGTTACCAGAACGTCAACTTCGCGGTCACGCCGAAGGCCAAGGGCACAGCCCAGTGAGGCGGGACGCTCTTCCCCGGGAGAGCGTTCTCGGCGGCGTCCACGGCCCAAAACTCCAGCGTCACTTGCGACAACTGCGAGACCTGCAATAGCGCGAACCAGGGCCGGCCTTTCGAGGCCGGCCTTTTTTTTCCTGAGTTGAGGGAGGGAGGATCCGTCCATGCGTGGCATCCCGAAACTGACCCTGGCGGCCGTTGCTTCACTGACGCTTGCGTTGACCGCCTGCCAGGGCGATCCCAATGACCCGATGACCTGGGCCAAGCAGCTCAAGGATCTGCGGTCACAAAAAGAGGCGCTGGACCACCTGTCCAACATGGACGTCGAGCGCGCCCGCCCCGCCGTCCCTGCCCTTTTGGACCTGTACAAGGAGACCAGGCGCCCCGAGCACCTGGAGGCGCTGGCCCGTTACAAGGACGACCGCACCAAGGACCTCTTCATCTCGGTGCTGGATTATTCGGACGACGATTTTGACCGCGCCACCATCGCCGCCGGCGTGCTGGGCGAGATGAAATCGCCCGACGCCGTCGACCCGCTGATCAAGGCCGCCGAGAAGCCGCTGCCGATCAAGTCGCGGGCCAACAACGCCAAGCTGGCCGCCCTGCGCGCCCTGGTGAAGATCGGCGACAAGCGGGCGGTGCCCACGCTGATGAAGATCCTGACCACGTCCGCGGACGAACAGGACTTCACGTTGAACCAGAAGGCCGCCCTGGGCCTGGCCGAGCTGCGCGATCCGCAGGCCATCCCGGCGCTGATCCAGGGTCTGTTCATGACTGGCCGGGGCGGCAACATCTTTCAAGAGTGCCGGCTGGGCCTGGTGCGCATCGGACCGGCGGCTGTCGATCCGATGATCACGCTGCTGCAGGAGAAAAACCCCGAGATCCAGGCCATGGCCAAGCGCCTGAAGTTCGAGCAGGTGACGCCCGGCGTGGTGCCGTTCAAGGCGGCCGTGCTGCTGGGGGATCTGCGCGCCAGGAAGGCGGTGCCCGAGATGGTCGCCCGCCTGCACGCCAAGGCCCGCGGCGGCGAGCACACCGCCATCGTCATCGCCCTGGGGCAGATCGCCGATCCCGCTGGCGTCGACGCGCTGATCGCCATTCTCAAGGACCCCAAGCAGGAGGCGAGCGTGCGCGTGTCGGCGGCCGACGGCCTTTATCTGTCGGGTGACCGGCGGGCGGTCCCCACGCTGATGGAGATCGCCAGGTCGGGATACGTCACCGTGCAGGGGCAAAAGGCCTCTGACCTGCGCGCCACCGCCGCCATCGATCTGTCGCGCATCGCCGGCAAAGAGTCCCTGCCCGCGTTCAAGGCCCTGGCCGACAAGGAGACCGAGGCCCAGGGCGTCTTCGGCATGGCCCTTGACCGCATGCTGGTGGCCAGCGAGTGCGACAAGGACATCGCCTGTTACGGCAAGAAGCTGCAGGACCCGGCGTGGCCGCGCGCGGAGAAGGCCGCCTTCGCCATCGGGTTCTCCGGCAACGCCAAGGAGGGCCTGCCGCTGCTGCTGGCGGCGCTGAAGCCCATCGCCGCCACCTCGCAGGAACGGTTCCCCGTCCACCAGGCGATCCTGTATTCGCTGGCCCGCCTGGGCAGCAAGGACTGCAAGGACTGCGTCGACAAGCTGGAAAAGCAGATCGAACGCGACGAGAAGGCCGTGCGCATCCCCGGCGCCCGCGATCTGCTGGGCGAGACGCGCGTGACCGAAGCGATCATCATGAACAAGAATCCCGGCGACGTGGCGGCGGCCGCGACGCCGTCAGCCGACGCGGTGGCGGTCGCCGAGGACGCGCCTGCCAAGGGCGGCAAGGGCAAGGGCGGCGGCAAGGCCGGCAAGGGTGCCAAGGCGGCCAAGGGCGGACACAAGAGGAAGTGACGTGACGACGTCAGCTCATGAACGGCCGCGGGCGTTACTTCTGATGCTCGACCACGATGGTGGTGGTGATGCCGCCGCGCACGTTGAACACGCCTTCGATGCGGGCGCGGCGCGGATGAACGGCCGCCACCAGATCGTCCATGATTTGATTGGTGACGGCCTCGTGAAAGGCGCCCTCGTCGCGGTACGACCACAGGTAAAGCTTCCAGGACTTCAGCTCGGCGCACAGCTGGTCGGGGACGTATTCGACCCGGATGGTGGCGAAGTCAGGCTGGCCGGTCTTGGGGCACAGGCAGGTGAACTCCGGGCAGTCGAAACGGATCACATAGTCGCGATCCGGCTTGGGATTGACGAAGGTTTCAATTTGTCTTGTTGGGCGTGTGCTCATGCAGGGCGAGAAAGGATATACGACCTTTCATGACGCGGCTTGCGGGATTCGGAAAGACCTTGTTCTGTCGCACAAGGAGAGGCGTCTTGGCGGCCGCACTGGCCCTGGCAGCGGCAGTCGGCATCGTCGGAGTCGGCGGCGCGGCCCAGGCCTCCACCGTCAAAGGCGTGGTGCGCCTGCCCGAAGGTGCCCGCAGCACGCGCCTGTTCCAGGGTTACTGGCGCGTGGAAAACGGCAACGTCCCCGTGCAATCAAGCGGCGGGGCCAAGGCCGAGACCGCCGTGGTCCTGTTCGGCGTCAACGGCTCAAGGCCGCCCGCCGCACGTACCGTGACAGTGGAGATCGGCGGCCTGGACGCCCGCCCGCGCCTGGTTGTGGTGGGCCCCGGGTCGGTGCTGGAGCTGAAGAACACCGGCAAGGTCACGCACGAGTTCTCCACGCCCGGCGATCCGTCGGTGATGCCGATCGAACGCCTGCCACCGGGCGGGATGCGCCGCCAGATCTTCAGCGCCGTGGGCGGCTACATGGTCCAGTGCGCCGAGTACCCGCACATCACCATCTCCGTGCTGGTGGTCGATTCGCCTTATTTCTCGACGCTGGACGAAAAAGGAAATTTCTCCATCCCCAACCTGCCCGAGGGCAAGGTGACGCTGAAGGTCTGGACGCGCGGCCGCTGGGCGCACGAGATGGAGATCGAGACCGCGAAGAGCAGCGACCTGACCGTCAGGGTCGCCGACCCGAACGACAAGGAGTCGGAGTAACCGATGTTCCTGTCAAAGATCTGGTTCATCTTGATCGCGCTTCTGGCCGGCGTGGCCGTCACCATCGCCCTGGTGGCGCCGCGGCCGGCGGTGCAAAAACTGGCCGCCCTGGAGGGCCAGCGCCTGGATCGCGCGCAATACGCCGCCGAGCAGATGCTGAAGGTCGACGCCCACAAATGGATCGATCGCGTGTCCAAGATGGGGCGTGACGCCATCATCGCCGAGGCGCTGGACGCCGCCTCGCGCGGGTCGGGCGAATACACGGTGCTGCACCGGACGGTCACCGATCGGTTCAAGGCGCTGATCCCCGATCCAGCGGGCGGCGGCATCGAATCGCTGGTGGCCATCGACGGCAAGGGGCGCGTGGTGGCCCGCATCGGTGACAACGAGAAAGAATACGGCGACTACGTGGGCGGCGCCGAGGTGGTGGCCGATGCGCTGCGCGGCTTTCTCTCCGACGACGTGTGGGGGGCCGGCGGCAAGCTGCGGCGCGTGGCCGCGGCGCCGGTGCTGTCGAAGAGCCGTGATCGCATCGTGGGCGCCATACTGGTCGGGGCGGAGACCGGTTCCGGCCTGGCCGATCGCCTGAAGAAGAACCTGGACGTCGACGTGGCCCTGCTCCTGCGCGGCAAGGTGGTCGCCGCGACGAACTATGCCAGTGGCCTGGGTCCCCTGCCCGACCTCATCGGCGCGCACAGCAAGGAGATGCAGGAGGTGAAACGGACCCCGGCCCTGCCGCTGACCGTCGGTGACGACCGGTTGCTGGCGGTGGCCGCGCCCTTCGCCGGGCAGGCCGGACAGCAGCAGGCCTATTACGTGCTGCTCAGCAAGCAGCCGGCCAATTCCGATCTTCCGGCGCTGCTGTCCAACACCAGCTCGGACGATCTGAAGTGGGGTCAGTTCCCCTGGGTGCCCCTGGGGGGCGGGATCATCGGCATGATCGCCATCGGTCTGTTTCTGCAGCGCTATGAAGTGGAGGCGCCGCTGCGCGACCTGCGCCGCGAGCTGAAGCAACTGGGGCACGGCGACATCCACAAGATTCACGACGGCCGTTACGGCGGACGTTTCGGCGGCCTGGCGCGCGACATGAACGCCGTCATCGAACGGTTCACGCACGCGCCGGCACCGGTGTCGGAGATCGCCAGCAAGGATCTGAACGCCATCCTGGAGCCGGGCCGTCCCAGCCAGGCGTTCGATCTGCCCGGAACTGAATCGAGCTTCCGCGGAAACACGCCGCCGCCGGCGTTCGCGCCGCCCCCGGCCAGCACCTTCATGCCGCCGCCGCCGCCCACCTTCGCCCCGCCGCCGCCGCCGTCCTTCGCGCAGCCCACGCCGTTCTCGGCAGCCGCGGTGAAAAACGCGAACAGCGCCATCACCCGCAAGAGCCCGCCGGCATCGTCGGAAAATTCGTTTGGCGGTTTCTCGGCGGGGGAATTCAGCGAGGACGGCCATTCGCCCGCGGTGCTTCCGTTCGGTTCCAGCGGTTCGGACACGATCGGCGAAGGCGACGAGACCCGCGTGGTCGGTCCCGAGGGCGCCGCCGAGGAAGACGGTCACTTCCGCATGGTCTACGAAGACTTCTTGACCGCCAAACGCCAGTGCGGCGAATCGCTGGCCGGCCTGACCCTGGACAAGTTCAAGGGCAAGCTGCACGACAACAAAGTGGCCCTGATGAGCAAGCACCACTGCCGCACCGTCCGCTTCTCCGTCTACATCAAGGACGGCAAAGCCGCGCTGAAGGCAACGCCGGTCAGAGACTAACGCGCGCGGGGGACCGCAGACGGCCCTCCCACGTGCCCCCCCGACGGATCTTGCTGCGTCAGCCGCGCGGAGGCGCCTCCGATTCCGAACACCTCGCCCACGAATGAGGGAGAGGTCGACGCCGTAGGCGGCGGGTGAGGGTCCGGATCTACGGGGCTAACGTTTCGTCGGGGAGCCGTCGATAGAAGGAGCGATGCGCCGCAATCTCAAGCACGGCAGCCTGCTGCCGTCGAGAGGCTTCTGATGCGCCGCTGGAGGGGGCCGGTCGCCGGGATCGCCTCGCTGTGGATGGGCATGGGCATGGGCATGCTCAGCGGCTGCACCCAGCTCCTGGGCATCGGCGAGCTCAGCGCGGGCGAGGACGGCGCGAGGCCGGACGGCGGCGACGATCGAAGCCCTGGCGTCGATGTCCCGCCCGCCGGAGCGGACGGCGGGTCATCTTCGGACGGCGGCGACGCCGGAGCGTGCCTCAACGACCTTTCCTTTGCCTACGCGGGTGGGTTTTACATTTCATTTGCGCTGCAGACGCGCCAGCCCGACGGCGTCATCGCGCTTCTCAACCAGCGGGAGCAATGCACGATCGGCACCTTCTGGGACCTGCAGCTGGTCAACCAAGCGCTCTATTTCGAGATCGCGGACCCGGTGACGGGCGTTGCCACCGCCACCAGCAAGGGGACGCCGCTCAATGACGACGTCCCGCATGACATCGTGATAACCCGGGACAAGACCGGTCTGGTGCAACTGAAGATTGACGGCAAGATCTCGGGCATGGCCACCCTGCACCAGACGTTGGGGATGAAGCTGCCCATGCTGCGCATCGGGACCAGCGTCTGCGTGGGCGAGGATCCAAACGTCGATTTCCACGGAACGCTGAGCAACGTCTGCCTGGGCCTGCAGTAAGCGCAGAGAGCCCGCTCACTGATCGAGGAGCAGCTTGTCGGCGCTGGTCTCGGCGCCGGCCACCGGGGCCTGTTCCGTCGGCGCGGTGTCCAGCAGGAAGACCTCGTCCAGGGTGCTCGCCTCCTGGCCGGCGGCGGGCAGCAGGCCGGACGTCTTGTCGATGCGCTGGATGACCACGCCCGGCGGCTGGACGAAATCGCGCGTGGGGCGGCCGACCAGGGCCTTGGTCATGAAGTCCAGCCAGATGGGCAGCGCGGTCTTGGCGCCCGCCTCGCCACGTCCCAGCTTGTGCATGTCGTCGAACCCGACCCACACGGCGCACAGCAGATCGGGCGTGAAGCCCACGAACCAGGCGTCGCGCTGGCCGTTGGAGGTGCCGGTCTTGCCGGCCGCCGGGCGGCGCAGCTTCCCCGCCGCGGCTCGCGCCGTGCCCTCGTCGATCACGCTGCGCAACAGCGACACCATCACGTACGCGACCTCGGGCTTCAGGGCCGGTTCCAGCGGTTTGACGTCGACCGCCTGCCCGCCCACCGACCGCACCAGCGACGGTTCGCCGCGCTGGCCGCCGCTGGGGAAGACCGCGTAGGCATTGGCCAGCTCCAGCGGCGTCACCGTCATCGCCCCCAAGGCCATGGCCAACCCCAGGTCCTCCGGCATCGGCGAGGTGATCCCGGCGCTGGCGGCCAGCGTGCGCACGTTGGGGATGCCGACGTCGGACAGCACCTTGATGGCCACCGTGTTGATCGAATGGGCCAGCGCCGTGCGCACGCGGATGGGGCCGCGGAACTCTTCCTTCTCGTAATTCTGCGGCTTCCACAGCTCGTAGACCTCGGGCGAATCGTTGATCAACGTGGCCGCGGTGATCTTCTTCTGGTCGATGGCGGTGGCGTAGACGAACGGCTTGAACGCCGAGCCCGGCTGGCGGTGCGCTGCCTGCGAGCGATCAAAGCCGCCCGGATGAAAATCATAGCCGCCCACCAGCGCCAGGATCTGCCGCGTCTGCGGATCCAGCACCACCATCGCCGCCTGCGGTCCCAGCTCCAGGGCCAGGGCCTGCGGTCCTCCCTCGCTGTGCGGACGTTCGCCGGCGGCGCGCACCCGCACCAGATCGCCGGGCACGAACCGGTCGAGCAAAGGCTTGGGTCCCTTGGCGTAGCGAGGCTCCAGCGACAGATCGACGACCCCCTCGCCGGCGCCCAGCTGAACGAACAGCTTGCCCGGCTTGCCGGCAACGGCGTCCTTCTCGGCGCGCGTGACCAGCCCTTCGATGATCTGCCCGTCTTTCAAAGGCGCCGGGTGGGCCTTGCGCATCTCGGCCTGCTGTTTCTCCAGCGCCTTGCCGGCCAGGTGTCCGGTCGGCCCGCGAAAGCCCTGCCGCGCGTCGAGATCTTCCAGGCCCCGTTCCAGCGACTGGCGCGCCAGCTCCTGCAGGCGGGCGTCCAGCGTCGTCTCCACGGTGGCCGCCTGCTCACCCGCCCCGGCCCGCTCGGCCAGGAAGCGCCCCACGGTGTCGACCGCCTCGCTGGCCATGCCGCGCGCAGCGCTGGTCTCACGGGCCAGCCGGATGGGCTCGGCGGCCAGCTTTTCGGCGGCGGCGCGCTCGAGATATCCGTTCTCGACCATGCGGCCCAGCACGTACCGCTGGCGGGTCTTGGCCGCCTCGGGGTGCTTGCGCGGCGACAGCCGCTCGGGGCTTTGCGGCAGGCCTGCCAGCAGCGCCGCCTCGGCGGTGTCGATGTCGCGCACCGACTTGCCGAAGAAATACCGGGAGGCTTCTTCGCAGCCGTAACGGCCGTGGCCGTAATAGATCTGGTTCAAGTAAAGGGTGAGGACTTCTTCCTTGGACAGCTTCTGCGACAGCTGGCGGGCCAGGATGATCTCCTGCACCTTGCGGCGCATGGTCCGCTCCGGCGACAGCAGGAACGTCTTGACCACCTGCTGGGTGATGGTCGATCCGCCCTGCGCCGTGCGCCCGCGCAGCACGTTTTCGATGAAGGCGCGAACCATCCCCCGATAGTTCAGGCCGGCATGCTGGAAGTACTCGGCGTCTTCCGCCGAGACGACGGCGTTGATCAGCACCTTCGGGATCGAGGCGTAGGGCACCACCGTTCTTTTTTCCACGCCCAGCTCGCCCACCGGCGCGCCGTTGCGATCGACGATGCGGGTCACCTGCTTGGGGTGGTAATCGCCCAGCGCCTTCAACGTGGGCAGGCGCGGGTCAGCACCGTAATAGGAGAACATCCCCACCAGGCCCGCCACGGCGACAAAGCTGCAGGCCACGCCGGCCAGCAGCGCCAGCTTCACCAAGCTCAGCATCCCTCCGCCCCGCCTGCCGCCGCCGCGCGAGACGCGACCCTTCCCCGTCGACGACCGCTTGCGGCCGCTGCCACCGCGCCGCGGATCGCGATCTTGCAACGAGGGACCCGCGCTCATGCTGTCAGTCTATCCCGGGCGCCTGGCCATTCAAGAAAGCGGCGGGCGCCCGGCCGATCCGTAACGCGCCAGTACGGCCTCGGCCCCGCGCACCGACGCCGCATAAAACCGCGCCCGCAGTTTCAGCTGCGTCGCCTGGTCCAGATCACCGGGCTGGCCCAGGGCGGCCCGCCGCCGGGCCGCCGCCCGCTCGGTCACCAGGGCCGCCGCCACCGACAGGTTCAGGCTGCGCGTCATCCCCGGCATGGGAATGGAAAAGCGCACCTCCGCGTCGTCGATGGCCGACTGGCTGAGCCCTTCGTGTTCGTTGCCGACCAGGATGGCCGCCCGTCGCCCGAAATCGAGATCGTCCACCGTCACCGCCGCGCCCGGCACGGCCGCGTAGATCACGAACCCGTCGGCGCGCAACGCCGCCACCGCCGCCTGGTGCGTCTTGTGGCGAACGATGTCCAACCATTTCTCACAGCCCTGCGACACCACCGTCGAGAAACGAAACGGCTCGACGCTCTCGATGACGTCGACGCGCTGGACGCCGAACGCCTCCGCGCTGCGCAGCACGGCCGCCCCGTTGTGCGGATCGTGCAGGTTCTCAATGGCCACCCGCAGGCCGCCCAGGCGCTGGCCGATGGCCAGCTCGATGCGCTCCCGGCGCTCGGGCAACAGCAGCGGCGCCAGGACCTGGCAGGCCAGCGCCGGATCGCGATCGATGAGGTCCAATGCCTTTGCCTTCACGGTGAAACGACCCGCGCCCGCAACGCTAGTGCACCTCCCGCGAAATAGCGTCATGTTCGGCCGACGATCCGCGCCGGCCGCTTTGTTGCTCCGCCTCACAATACCTACGGGTATTCCTCGTCG
>JAXDMH010000445.1:0-5935 GCA_034666225.1 Myxococcales bacterium | reverse complement strand
GACCACAGCGCTGCAGCTGACAAGAGGGCGCCGGAAATCGTCCTCACCGCCTGATATTCGGATGGAAACGCGGTTTACTCAAGTATTAGGGCTGGTCACAATGGCTCCAAAGCGCGACGCAATGAGAACGATCATCATCGGGGACGTTCATGGTTGTTTGGACGAGCTGGTGCGTTTGGTTCGCACCTGCGGGGGCATCCATGACAACCGATTTGTGCTGGTGGGCGATCTGGTGTCCAAGGGTCCCGATTCATTGGGCGTCCTGCAGTGGGCGCGCGAGGCGGCGGTCGATGCGGTGCTGGGCAATCACGACGACCACCTGCTGAAGCTGGATCCCAGCCGCGTTGACGCTGGCGACCCAGCGGCGGCGGGAAAGCAAGTACGGCCTGAGCGGCAACGGCTGGCCGCCACCCTGACGGAAGCGGATTGGAAATGGCTGGCGGCGCGGCCGCTGACGATTTCTTTTGCGGCGGGCGAAGTCGCGACGGAGCCGCTGGTGGTCGTTCACGGCGGCCTGGTGCCGGGGGTGGCCATCGAAGATCAGGACCGGCGGTTGCTGCTGAACCTGCGCAGTATCACCGACCAGGGCAAGCCTTCGAACCGCATCGAAGGCTCGCCTTGGGCGGCGCTGTGGCCCGGCCCGGCCCACGCGGTGTTCGGGCACGACGCCGTCCGCGGATTGCAGCGGCACGCCCACGCCACCGGGCTGGACACCGGCTGCGTGTATGGCGGCCAGCTGACGGCCCTGATCCTGCCGGAAAAACGCCTGGTGTCGGTGCCGGCGCGCCACGCGTATTCGCCCATCACCGGCAAAGATCCCTGACATGGAAGACGCCGTTGCCACCCCACGGGTGCGCCTGGACAAGTGGTTGTGGGCGGCCCGATTCTTCAAGACCCGTTCCGCGGCGGCCCAGGCGGTCGACGGTGGGAAGATCGACGTGGGCGGCGAGCGGGCCAAGCGCGCCCGCCAGATTCACGTCGGCGACACGGTGGTGATCCGCCGCCCCCCTTTCGAATATCAGCTGGTGGTGCGGGGCCTGGCCGAGCTGCGCGGGCCGGCCAAGGTCGCCGTCACGCTGTATGAAGAGACATCGGACAGCCGGCGGGCGCGGGAGATCTTGGCCTATCAGCTGAAGAACGCGCCGACGCTGCAGTTCACCGGCGGAGGGCGGCCGACCAAGCGCGACAGGCGCGCCATCGAACGGCTGCGCCGCGGCGGTTGAGGTAGCATCGATGCCAGCAGCCGTGCGGCCCCGGTCCAAAGTGCAAGAGGATCACTATGCCGTCCTGGGCGTGGCGGTGGCGGCGGGCACGGCGGAGATCCGCCGCGCCTATCGCCGGCTGGCGTTGCGGTTTCATCCCGACCGGGCCGGGCCGCAAGCGACGGCGCAGTTTCAGCAGATCTCCGAGGCATATCGGATCTTGTCCGACGCCCAGACGCGGGCCTATTACGATGCGGACCGCGTACCGCCCGCGGCCCCCGGTCGTGAAGCCAGCGCCCGGACCGGCAGCGGCGTCGGCGTGGGTGGCGGCGATTCCAGCGATCCCGATTTCGCCGGCGTTTACCGCGAGCGTCGACACGTCACCTACGGTGGGTCAGGGACCGGGCCCGACGTCATCGATCGGCTGAGCGGGCCCCTCGATCAGCTGGTCGCCGCAGCGACGGCGCGGCGAAACAGCGACGGTTCGATTGAACTTGTATTGAACCCCGCCGAGGTTCAGCGCGGCGGCACCGCCGCCATCACCCTGCCCTGTCTGGTTCCCTGTCCGACCTGCGGCGGGGTGGCGCAGAAGAACCGCCTCTGGTGCGCGCGCTGCGAATTCGCCGGCACCATCGTCGACGAGGTGACCATCTGCATCGCAATCCCGCGGCACGTCGCCGAGGGGACGGGATTCCGGGTCGCCGTCGATCCCACCGGCACCACGCCGTCGCTGCGGTTGCGCATCCGGTATCAGTGAGGTCACTGAACGCGCGTGGGCGTCGCTGACTGATACTGCTCGCGGACGGCGACGCCGGCCTGCAGGGTCATGGCGGTGACGGAAGCCAGATAGTCAGCAAAGCGATAGGTGGCCAGCACCGTGCGCAGCGCCCCGGCCCGAAGATAAGCCGGCGATGGATCGCCCACCTGCACCGGCGCAGTGCCCAGCGTCGCGGTCAGCGTGCCGGTTTGCTGCGTGAAGAGACCTGCGGCGATTTCGGGCGTCAGCCCCATGCGCAGCACGTCGACGCTGATCAGTCGGCCAGCCGGATTGAAGGCGAACATCAGCTCGTCGACGGGCGTCGATGCCATCGGCCCCATCGGCGCCATCGGCTCCATCGGCTCCATCGGATGGAAGGCGGCGGCGGGAACGTTCTGACACTGCAGCTGCCGCAACCCGAGAGCGATTGCCTTGCACGTCACCGCGTTCCTGGCCGCCCAGGCGACCACGTCGGCCTCGGTGCTGTCGTCAAGGCGCATGCCCAGCGCCGGCCGAACCGGCGCCGGCGTGGTCCCGCGAACCGCGGCGACGCCCCGCTGGCGCAGCGCCTCGGCCTGCAGGGGGGAGACACGTTTGACCGGACAGCCGACGCCCAGGCGGGCCAGCAGCGGGCGACCGGCGCTGGTGTGCAGGAAGCCTATGAAGCCGGTCGCCACCAGGGCGAAGACGGCCGCACCGGCCAGCGCCTTGATTCCGCGGCGATGAAGCATGACGAACGTCGGCTGCCTGGTCATGACGTTAACCTCCCGTACCGGCGTCGCAGGCGGTCTTGTCGACGGGAGTCGGCGACACGATGTCGGTCTTGGTTCCGGCCACGGCGCCGGCGATGGTGGTGATGTCGTCGTCGGACACGCCGTCGGTCTTCAGCACGCCGCCCAGATCCATCACGAACTTGTCGAAGACCGTTCCGGGAATCTGCAGCCCGGTGTGGATGGTCTTCATGTCGACGCACATCTCGCCGTTGTCGTTGGTGCCGGGGTACGTGGCCGGTCCGCCCATGAGCGCGGTGAACTGCAGGCGCAGGCAGCTCTTCAACCGGTCCACGCTGTCGTGGTTGGGCGTTCCCACCGAGGCGAGATAGGGCGCCACCTGGCAATCGGCGAGCAGACCGGTCACCGCGTCGTCGACCACCTTCTTCACCGTGGGCGCGCCGCCGTACTTGTCGAAGAGCGACTGGGTCGCATCGCTGCTGCTGTCACCGGCGCCGGCGTCGCAGGCGGTCTTGTCGACGGGGCTGGGCGACACGATGTCGGCCTTGGTTCCGGCCACCGCGCCGGCGATGGTGGCGATGTCGTCGTCGGACACGCCGTCGGTCTTCAGCACGCCGCCCAGATCCATCACGAACTTGTCGAAGACCGTCCCGGGAATCTGCAGCCCGGTGTGGATGGTCTTCATGTCGACGCACATCTCCCCGTTGTCGCTCTTGCCGGGGTATTTGGCCGGCCCACCCATCAGCGCGGTGAACTGCAAGCGCAAGCACCCTTTCAGCCGATCCACGCTGTCGTGGTTGGGGGTTCCGATCGAGGCCAGGTAGGGCGCCACCTGGCAATCGGCGAGAAGGCCGGTCACGGCGTCGTCGACCACCTTCTTCACCGTGGGAGCGCCGCCGTACTTGTCGTAAAGCGACTGGCTGCCCGTCTCGGTGGCGGCGTCTTTCGCCGTGTTGTTGCTGCTGCTGCTGCATCCGACGGACGCCAGCGCGACCATGCCCGCCCACGCGCACAAAAGGCTTCTCGGAGATCCCATATCGACCCTCCCAAACTAGTGATGTGAAAGTTCTCTTTCGACAAAGAGATACTGACGGGGGAGGCGACGAGATCGCCGAAAAGAAAAAAGGCGCCGCGAATCTCGCGGCGCCTCTTCGTGAAGAAACGATAAAGGAGAGAGCGGCTGTCCTAGAAGATCCAGCCCACCCCGGCCTTGAGGCCCGCATAGCCAACCTCGGCGCGCAGCGAAAGACCGCCGCCAACCTTGTACAGAACGCCGGCGGCGCCGTCGACGAAGATGCCGCCGTAGGTGGGACGATTGCCCCACTGATCGTTCCAGCCCGAATACCAGCCAAAGGCATAACCGGCCTCGATCTTCGGATAGACCGTGAACTGCTCCGTGAGGGCCACGTTCCACATCATGCCGACGACGGGCAGGACCTCGTTCCAGCTGTAGTTGCCGTCGGCGAGGAAGCCATAGTTAAAGTGCAGGAGGTCGGCGCCGAACTCCAGGGCCCAGCTGTCGTGGATGACCGGGTGATGCAACAGCGGCGTGATGGGCAGGGGCAGCATGTAACGGGCACCCAATCCATAACCACCCCAGGGAAGAATGGCCCAGGCCGTGATCCCCTGATTGCCGGTCCGCGTGCCGCTGTCCGTTCCTTGCACGATCGACGGAGGCGGATTGGACGGCGGCGGGGGCGTGGTGGGCGCCGGCGCCTGCGCCCAACCGGCGCGCGCGATCAACAGACAGGAAGCCAGGCACAGGGTCACAGCAAACGACTTTTTCACGCGGATCCTCCAGACGCGCAGGGGCGCTCTTGTGTGCCAGCACGATAAGTTGAGGCGATGGCGATGTCCAGAACGCTGCCTGGGCGAAAGGACGCCGCGCCGTGGCGACGGGGGGAGATCGTCGACGCCGACTGTCAGCGCAGAACGGCGACGCGCTGCCCGAAGAGCTGCTCGATGCGGGCGAGCAAATCGTCAGTGGCGGCGACCTTGTACTCGTCGCCGAGGTCCAAAATGGTTTCGCTGCGCTTGGGTATTTCCAGATAAAGCTGCGTCTTGCACGGCCCTGTGTGTTCGCGCAGCAGTTTTTCCAGCGCGACCAGGTGACCGTCGTTGACCAGGTCGGCGTTGAGGTGAATGTCCAGGTGTGAGCTTTTCTGCCGGCGAATCTCCGCCAGCAGTTTGGCGTCATTGAACCGCAGCCGTTCGCGCGCGGTCTCCCCTTCGCCAAAGGGCGTGTCCACGGTCCCGTACACCAGCAGCGGATCGTCCTTCTGCAAGATCTCGCGGTACTCCTCGACCTTCTTGCTGTTGACGATGAGTTCGATCTGCCCGAAGTGATCCTCCAGCGTGAAGAAGGCGTACTTGCCGTTGCCGCTCTTCATGGGGCGCTCTTGATAATTGGAGACGATCCCGGCCAGCACCACCTCGGCGCGTACGCCCTTCTCCGTGCTGTTGGCGGTGGTGGCGGTGGTAAAGCGACGGATCTCTCCGGCGTAGCGATCCAGGGGATGCCCGCTGATGTAAAAGCCCAGCGACTCTTTCTCGTAGGCCAGCACCTCTTTGGGGAACCACTCGTCCGCATCGGGATAGTGGTCGTCGCCCACACCATGGCCGCCTTTGCTGGCGCCATTGCTGCTGTGGCCGTTGCCGTTGCCGTTGCTGGACGCGCCGGCGAACAGGGCCAGCAGCGAGGTCTGGCCGCTGTCGCGTTCGCGCTGGGCGGCGGCGGCGCGATCCGACGCCAGGCCGATGGTGGCGAACAGCCGGGCCCGCGACACCCCGTTTTTCACGGCCACCCCGTCGAAGGCGCCTGACTTGGCCAGCGCCTCCAGCACCTTGCGGTTGACCTTGCGGCCGTCGACGCGCTTGCAAAAGTCGAACAGCGACAGGAACGCCCCGCCCTCGTCGCGCGCCGCCTTGATCACCTCGACGGCGCCCTCGCCGACGCCCTTGACGGCGCCCAGGCCAAAGCGGATCGACTTTTTCACGCCGCCTTTGTCATTGGCGATGGCCACCACGGTAAAGTCGGTGTCGGACTCGTTGACGTCGGGGCGCAACACCTCGATGCCGCTTTGCCGCGCCTCGGCGATGAACTTGACCACCGAGTCGGTGTTGTCCTTGTCGCAGGTGAGCAGGCCCGCGAAAAATTCCACCGGCCAGTACCGTTTCAGGTACGCCGTCTGATAGGTCAGCATGCCGTAGGCGGCGCTGTGGCTGCGGTTGAAACCGTACCCGGC
>JAXDMH010000444.1:0-4515 GCA_034666225.1 Myxococcales bacterium | reverse complement strand
CCCGTGGGGAGGGCCACTAAGGCCCTCCCCACGCTCCGTGATCGGGGCGACTGGATTTGAACCAGCGACCCCCTGTCCCCCAGACAGGTGCGCTAACCAGGCTGCGCCACGCCCCGATGAAACTGCGTTAGTCGGCGACGATTCGTATCAGATCTTCCAGCCCTTGCTTGATCTTTCGTAACGTCTCGGGCGCCACTTCCGGTGGCGGCAAAGGCGGCGGCGATTTTTCCTCGTGGCCAAGCTCGCGCAGCCGGCCGCGGGCCCCCTCGATGGTGAACCGCTCGTCATAAAGCAGGTGACGAATCTTCAGCAGCAGCTCGACGTCTTTTGGCCGATACAGGCGCTGCTGCGATCGGGTCTTCTGGGGACGCAACGACGCAAACTCTGTCTCCCAGTAACGCAGCACGTACGGCTTGACCGCGCACAGCCGCGCCGCCTCGCCGATCTTGAAGAACGGCTTGTCGGGAATCCCTGTTACCGTGGCCGGCTTGGCGCTTCGGCGTGTCATCGTGCGGCCCGGGCCTCGTCCTGTCAGCCGTTGAGCGCGTTCTTGAGGACCTGACTGGGCTTGAAGGTCAGCACCCGCCGCGCGCTGATGGTGATCTCCTGGCCGGTCTGTGGATTGCGACCGGCGCGCGCATTCTTGTCGCGCACGACAAAATTTCCGAAACCAGAAATTTTGATCTTCTCACCCTTCTCCAGAGTCTCCTTGATCGTGTCGAAAACGGTTTCTACGATCTCGGCGGCCTCTTTTTTCGAAAAACCGCCGACTTTCTCGTAAACGTTTTCCACAATGTCGGCCTTGGTCATAGAGCACCTATAAACGAAAATGCCTTTGACGTCAAAGAGTTACTATCGAACCTCGATCGCCTGCGCGGCCTTCAAACGCGCGATGACGCGCGCGTGCGCGGCGTCCACCTCGGCGTCGGTCAGTGTCCGGTCGTCGGCGCGATAGGTCAGCGTCCACAGCATCCCCTTCTTGCCGACGGGCGTGTACTTGGGATCGCGGAAGTCTTCCAGCACCGCCAGGCTGACCAGCAGCGGCTCCTGCGCCGACGCCAGCGCGTCCCGTTGCTGGTCGGCGCTGACCGCCGCGTCGATCCAGAACGAGATGTCGCGCGTCGTGGAAGGAAACCGCGGCAGCGCCACGCTGCGAACGGCCTGGCGCTCGCCCGCCACAGCATCCAGCTCCAGTTCCAGGTACAGGGCCCGCGCCTCGAGACCCAAGGCCTTGGCCAGACCAGGATGAATCTCCCCCACGGCGCCCAGCCGGCGGCCGGCGGCACCCGCATCACCCGCGGCGAGAACCTGCACCTCGGCCGACGTCCCCGGGTGAAAGAGCGAGCCGGCCGCGCCGCTGACAAAGTGAAAACCGGCGACGCCCAACCCGACGGCCAGTTCGACGAAGACGCGTTTGGCGTCGAAGAAATCCAGCGCCTCGCCCGGTTTCAGCCAGCCGGCGTGCCGCCCGATCATGATGGCGGCGGCGAACGACGGCTCGGCGGGCGGTTCCTTGGCGTCTGCGGCGCGCCTCACCACCGGCCCCACCTCGAACAGACCAAAGTCGGTGGTTCCCCGCGCCAGGTTTCGTTTGGCGGCGTCGACCAATCCAGGCAGCAACGACGTCCGCATGACCTCGTAATCGGCGGAGATGGGGTTCTTCACTTGCACGCCCGTCGACAGCACAGCGTCGCTGTCGCCGCGCCCCAGGGCCGCCAGCCAACCGCGCGGCACGAAGGCCCAGGTGATCACCTCGTGCAGCCCCTGCGCGGCCAGGCAGGCGCGCGCGCGATCGGTCAGCGCTTCCGGGCTGGGCGACGGCGCGCGCCCGGACGACGGCAGACGAACGGGAACGCGGTCGTAACCCACCAACCGCATGACCTCTTCGATCAGATCCACACCGATGGTGATGTCGGGACGGAACGTCGGCACGGTGGCGGCCAGGACGCGGGCGTCGCCGGTGTCTGACGTTTGCGACGTTTGCGACGCTGGCCCTGCTTGAATCTCGGTCGGGATCTCGATGGCTGCCAGGCGATCGGCGGCCTGCTCGGCGGCAATGTCAAAGCCGGCCAGTCGTCGCAGGCTGGCCATGGACACGCTGACCCGACGGGGCACTGCGGGCGCCGGATAGCGGTCGACGGCGTCGCCGGCCAGACTGCCGCCCGCCAGGCGCGCCATCATCGCCGCCGCGCGCAGGCCGGCGTGCGGGATGCCGTTGGCGTCCACGCCCCGTTCAAATCGATGCGACGCCTCCGAATGCAGCCCCAGGCGCTTGGCTGTCCGCCGCACGCTGCGCGGGTCGAAGGTGGCCGCTTCCAGCAGCACGTCGACGGTCTGCGCCGACACCTCGCTGGTTGCGCCACCCATGACACCGGCCAGCGCCACTGCCCCGCGCCCGTCGGCGATGACCACGTCGTTTTCCTGCAGCGGGCGATCGACGCCGTCCAGGGTGGTCATACGCTCGCCGCGGGCCGCGCGACGGACGGTGATGCCGCCGTTGATTTTGCCCAGGTCGAAAGCATGCAGCGGGTGGCCGGTCTCCAGCATCACGTAGTTGGTCACGTCGACGACGTTGGAGATGGCCCGCACCCCGCACGCCGCCAACCGCACGCGCATGGGCAATGGGCTGGGGGCGATGCGCAGTCCGGTGATAAGGCGCGCCAGGTAGCGCGGGCAGGCGGCCGGATCGCGAATCTCCACGTCGACGCCGCGCCCGGTGGGGATGTGGCCGAGCGGGACCTGGTCCGCGGGCGGCAGCGCCCAGCGCGTGCCGAACAGGCCGGCCACCTCGCGGGCGATCCCGGCGTGCGACAGGGCATCAGGACGATTGGGGGTGACGTTCACCTCCAGGACTTCGTCCAGCACACCGATGGCGCTGGCCAGGTCGGCACCCGCCGGCAGCTCTTGGGGCAGGATGACGATGCCGTCGGCGCCCTCGCCGATGCCCAGCTCGACCTCGCTGCAGATCATCCCGGGCGACATGACGCCGCGGATCTCACGACGGTCCAGCGTGCGCCCGCCGGGCAACGACGCTCCCGGCGCCGCCCACGCCACCTTGCAGCCGGCCGCCGGAACGTTGGGCGCGCCACAGACCACGTCCTCCTCGACGGCGCCGGCCGTCAGGCGAACGATCGACAGCTTGTCGGCCGTGGGGTGCGGGCGCTTGCCGCGCACCTCGGCCACCACGACGCCGCGAATATCGCGCCCGCGACGCTCGATCGATTCCACCTCCAGACCAGCCAGCGTCAGCGCCTGCGCCACGGAATCGGCCGTCACCCCGGGGGGCAGGTCGCAAAGCTCGCGCAGCCAGTTGAAGGAGATCTTCATGAAGGAAGGCTCATGTCACCGGAACTGCCGAAGAAAGCGGACGTCATTTTCGTAAAAAGACCGCAAGTCGTCGACGCCGTACTTCAGCATCGCCATGCGCGAAACGCCCATCCCGAAGGCGAACCCCGACACCACGGCCGGGTCGTATCCCACGGCCCGGAAGACGTTGGGGTGGACCATGCCCGACCCGCCGATCTCGATCCAGCCGCTGCCCTTGCACAGGCGGCAGCCGCGATTGGATCGCGTGAGCGCAGCCGAGCTTTGCTCGGCGGAGCTCGTCGCGGGGGCCTCGGGACCCTTCGAGGGTCCCGAACCGAGTACCCCCGTGCCCTCGCACAGGTAACAGGCGGCGTCGACCTCGGCGGACGGCTCGGTGAACGGGAAGTAGCTGGGCCGCAGGCGCACGCCCAGCGAAGGTCCGAAGAACCGCTGCACGAAATGCAGCAACGTCCCCTTGAGGTCGGCGAAGGAGACGTCCCTGTCGACCAGCAAGCCCTCGACCTGGGGAAACATCGGCGTGTGGGTGGCGTCGTCGTCGCGGCGAAAGACATTGCCTGGCGCGATGATCTTCACCGGCGGCGGCCCGGCCAGCATGGTGCGGATCTGCACCGGCGAGGTGTGCGAACGCAGGATGCGACCGCCTTCGACAAAGAACGTGTCCTGCATGTCGCGCGCGGGGTGGTCGGCCGGCGTGTTCAGGGCGTCGAAGTTGTTCCACTCGGTCTCGATCCAGGGACCGGTGCGCACCTCGAAGCCCAGCCCCAGAAAGATCTGTTCGATCTCCTGGCGGACAAGCGTCAGCGGGTGCAGCGTCCCCAGCGGCTGCCCGCGCGCCGGCAGCGTGACGTCGACGGTGCGCGCCAGGTCGGCCGACAGGGCTACCTCGCCCAGCGCCCCCAGCCGACCGGCCACGGCCGCTTCGATCTGGGCCTTGGTGCGGTTGGCCGCTTCGCCCACCACCGGGCGATCCTCGGGCGGCAAGCGCCCCAGGGTCTTCATCAGCTCGGAGGCCTTGCCCTTCTTGCCGAGATAGCGGGCCTGGACCGCCCGGATCTCTTGCTCGCTGGCCAGGCCTTCGATCTCGGCGGCGAACTCGGCGCTGAGACGTTCCAGGTCGGCGACGATCCGCGATGCACCTTCGCTGGGCATGGCAGGCCCTTGGTCGCCCGGGGTCGACGGCAGCGGCGC
>JAXDMH010000443.1:0-34071 GCA_034666225.1 Myxococcales bacterium | reverse complement strand
ACCCCGAGCGGATAGGGGGAAATGGAAGGACAAAAGTGGTGAACCGCCTGCTCACTGAACATTTTCAGTAAGTCGAGGAGCAGGCGGTACACCACTTTTGTCCTTCTGTTTTTTCCCGGTGGACCCTCATGCGCAGTGAACGTAGTCACCAGGAAGGCGGGAGCGGCGGGGTTCCCTCCCGCGCGCAGGTCGCAGGTGCGCAGTACGTCGCAACTCCAAGCACACCCATAAGGCGCGCGCGCCGTTCGGTGTTTGAGCACGGGAGGGAACCCCACCGCTGCCGCCCCCGCGACGAAGCGAATGGAGCCGCCTCACGTACGCCGCCCTCCGCTGTCTCTCCAACCGCCCCGGTGCGGTCCGACTACGGCGCCGTTTCTTCCAATACAAACTGCGACAGCACGTGGCTGATGTTCAGCAGCTTGGGTGACAGCAGCACCGCGCCCTGACTGTCGCGATCGACAGGGACGCCCTTGGCCGTGATGGCCTGGGTGTTGTGGCAGGAAAAGCAGTTGGGAAACGCGTCGGGCGCCTGCGTGAACGATTCCATGGCCGTGCTGGACAGGCGATCTTCGCCGGCCAGGATCGACAGCGCGCTGTCGGATCCGTTCTCGCGGATATCCTGCTCGAACTTGGCCCGCCCCACCGACGCCACGAACGGGCTGGAGAGATCGTTCTGGATGGGCGAGTTGTGGCCAAAGTAGATCGGCTTGTCCATCCACACCGCCCCCACCAGTCGATAGTGGCCGCGCTTGTCGCTGGGATCCAGATGACCGCCGGCCTGGGCCTGGGTGAACAGCGTCTCGACGTTGAAGTTCAATGAGGTGATGGCGTCGTCCGGATCGGTGGTGTTCGACTTGGACGCGGGGAACATCCGGTAGATCGACGTCTGCCGACTGAAGGTCTGTGTTGCTTCGTCAAAGGCAGCGGCCAGTTCGGACTCGGCGATGGCGCGGTTGCCGGCCTGCGCGGTGGTGCCGGCGCGAAACAGGATGTGGTCCTTCTGGCTGATCACGGTCGTGTCGTTCTGGTTGTTGGGATCGGTGAGCAACGGATTGACGTCGCCCGGGTGCACGGGCGCGACGTTCCGGTGGCCGTCGGCCGCGGTCAGATCCGGCGCGCCGTCGCTGTGCTCGAACGTCGACCAGATGAACTCGGGGTGACCGGGCAGCGTGAACACCACGTGCAACGCCAGCAGGCGAACGGTGACCAGGCGAGGGGCGTTCTTGTCTTCGACGATCTGCCCACCGACGACGCGCAGGTGCGGCACCCAGGCCTTGGTGCTGATGTACTGGCCCAGCGACGGATCACCGTCGGGAACTTCCTGCCAGGCGGATTTGAATTCAACGACGCCGGCCGGAAAGAAAAGATTGGGGTCGGCGTTCTTCACCGCGTCGACGGTCTTCAGGTTGTGGGCGTTGATGAAATCGACGTACCCCTGATTGACGTGGATGCCGTAATAGATGGCGTGGCCGCTGGTGTCGATCAGGATCTGACGGCCGCCCGCCTGCTTGATGTCGCCCAGCCAGGCACGCATCGCGGTGTCGCGGTGGGCGTGTGGCGCGGCGCTGGTGAAAAGATCGTCGACCGTGGCGTAGCCCTGCAGGGCCGGGCGGCCCTGGGCGTCGGGCTGGGTGGCGATCAGAAAATTCTGCCAGCCGCCGCGGTAGAACGGACATTCGCTGGCCGGATGGGCAAGCGGTTTGTACAGGTTGATGGCGGGTGTGACCGGCAACCATTCGGCGCTGGCCGCGCAGATCTCTTCCGCCTCGCCGGCGCTGCGCGTGGGTTTGTTGTCGAACGTGAACGGATCGGTGCATGACGCCGCCAGGGCGATCACCAGGGACAGCGAAGGGATCGACCGGTGCGACGTCATGGCGACGAGCTCGCGCAGTGTTCGATCCATTCATACAAGACCGACAGATCGCTGATGGTCGGTCGGGGATGCGATGGCAGCCCCACGATGTCGGGCGGCGGCATCTCGCCGCTGGCGACGCGCACGTACAGGCGCGAGCGCAGCGGCGCGCCGGGCAGGAAAAACCGCACCGGCGCCATGGTGACGGGATCCTTCACGGTCGCCGAGACGGCCGTTTTCAACCGGGGCGTATCCAGCACAAAGTCGAAGGGAGGCTGTCCCTGGTGCGCGCCCGCGTCGCCGCCGCCGTGGCAGTGCGCGCAATAGGTCGACAGGATGTCGGCGGACTGGGTCCGGGTCGGCACGCACGCGTCGGAAGTGGTGTTCCCCTGCTCGTCGATTTCGATGGGCGGGGTCTCCAGGGCGACGCTGTGACCGCCGGAGCCGGCCGAGCCCAGCGGCGCCGAGCCGACGCCGCCTTTGATGGCGCCGTCGTCCACCGGCTGGTAGCAACCGGCAGCGACGGAGGCCGCCAGACAAACCATGAGCCCCCACGGTCCGATCGACACCCTCAAAATCTCCCTCCCCAGGCGGCCATGGCACCCGAGGGTGTCAGGCGAAAATCGAACGAGTAGGCCGACTCTTTTCGGGTGGGGCGCGTGGCGATGTAGATCCAGGTGGTGGCCGCCAGCGACGCCAGGCCGACGCCCAGAGAAATGTCGGCGGCCAGGTACAGCTTGCGAATGTGCGCGACGCTGGCCGGCGAGCAGTTGGGAGAACAGTCGAGAAGGAGGCGGTTGTCGTTGCGCGCCCAGGTCACCAGGGCGCCGTAGCCGCCCAGGCCAGCGGCGCCCAGACCACCCAGCAGGTAGAGGGCGGCGTTGGATGATGACGATGACGATATTGACGGCGAAGAGGGCGAGGTCCGGGAGGACCGCTTTCGAGCGGTCGGCGGCAAGGGTGCGTCTTGCTCGTCGTCGTCGGTGGCGGCAGCGATGACGCGACGTTTTGGCTCCGACTGGGAATCGGCGGGCGGCTCTTGCAGCGAGGCCGTCACCAGATAGTTGCGCTGACCCTGCGCGATCAACGCCTCGGTCACCACCACCTGGCCATCGGCGGTGAACGTGAACTCGTGCAGCCCGGGATCGACGAAGACGGCGCGACCATCCAGCTGCGCGGCCAGCGGCTGGCCATCGATGCTGACCGCCGCCTCGACGACCGGACGGCCCTCGCGATCAGTCAGGACCGGGACGACAGAAGGAATGTCCGGCTCCAGTTGGGCCCGCCTGGCCGCGCATTCATTCGCCAGCGCCCTGCCGCACACCGGATCGGCGCACTGGGAAAAAAGCCGGTTGGCCTTCTGCAGATGACCGCGGCCCGCCTGCTGGCGCGCGTCGGCAAAAGCCAGCTGGCAGGCCTGCCGATCGTCATTCGCGTCGTCGCGCGCCAACGAGGCAGCGCCAGCGCGGCGATGCTCCCGCGCGCCAGCCAGCGTGCTGACCAGCAACGCAGCCGAGACGCCAAACCACGAGACGCAGCGAAAAGCACCGAGACTGGGCGACATATACGCTTCCTCCTCCTCGAGCGACGCGGCGTTCCCATCCCTGCGGCACTCACCGATGGCGGCCCGTCGGGCGTGCGGCCGGCCGCTAACCCTCTTGAGCCCACCCGCGACGAAAATGTTTCAATGGCCCGACCGGTCAGCACGGTGCGGTCTTCAAAGCGCGCTGTCGCTACGGCCGGGGTGCGATACACTCGGTCACGCAGGTGCGATCGGCGGACGCGCCAAATGCGCCGGGAAGCGCCGCAAAGGCCGAACCGGATGGCCCTGCAGGGTGGAATGATGTTTGCTGCTGTCCAGCCGATGACGAAGCGAACGGTGACTGCGCGTCAGGTCCTGCGGCTACCGGTCTTGCTGGCGGCCGCAACGGCGGCTTGCGCGGCGCCCATGCCCGACGAGGAACCGGGGCAGACGTCGTCACCGATCATCGGCGGCGCAGCGGCGCCCACCTGCGGGTGGCCGACCACGGTCCTGGTCGGGTCGGGCTGCTCGGGGACCCTGGTGCATCCGCGCGTGGTGATGACAGCGAAGCACTGCCTGAGCGGCAGCACGCTGCCGTCGATCTCGTTCGGCGAGGCGCGGGGCAAGGTCTCGAAGACCGTTCGCGCCGCCAAATGCTACAAGCATCCGCAGACCGACTTCGCGTTCTGCACGCTGCCCGAAGACGTCGTGGGCATGCCGCTGGTGCCGGTGATGGCTCCCTGCGAGATGTCCGAGATGAAAATGGGAGCGCCCATCGCCGAGGCCGGGTTCGGCGTTCAGAACGGACAGCAAACCGGTTTTGGAACGAAGAAATCGATCGAGGGCACCGTGGTGCGGGCCTCCGCGACGCGAACGACGGTCGACGTGACCAGCGGTACGCAGGACGGCGAATATTTCGGAGACTCGGGGGGACCGGTTTTTCTCAAGATGCCTGACACCTCCTGGAGGCTGATCGGAAATGATCTGACGTCGCCCGACGTCAACGGAACGAACAACCCGCGGGTCTCGACGTACACGTCCGTGCCATTCCACGTGGCCTGGGCCGAGCAGCAATCGGGCATCGACCTCACGCCCTGTCACGACGCCACCGGCTGGAACCCGGGTCCCGACTGCAAAGGCGTTCCGATCAACCCGGGCGCGGGCGTCGGCACCTGGGACACCCTGTGTGCCGGCCAGACGATGGTGCTGGCACCGACCTGCGGCGGCGGCGACGGCGGTGTCGTCGTCGTTGATGCGTCCGGCGGCGACGCAACGAACGATCGCAGCAGCGACGGACGACCGAACGACGGCGCCCCGGCGGCGGTGGACGTGCGCGGTCCCGACGTGAGCGACGACGTCCACGGCAGCGGTGGCCCGGGCGGCGCCAACGGAACGGGCGGCGCCAACGGAACGGGTGCGGACGCTGCCTTGCCTGGTGGCTCGCATGACGCCGGAGCCACGCCGCCGCCCGGACTGGCCGGCTCGTCCCTCGACGGCGGGTGCGCCTGCGACGCCAGCCGACCATCCGCCGGCCTGCTGAGTTTGCCGTCGATGGTGGGCCTGCTGGCGGCCGCCGCGACGCTGCGCCGTCGGCGCACGCGGCGCCCCTCAACCTAACCTTCTCCCCGCAAGCGGGGAGAAGGGACCGGAGATTCGCCGACCGCGCCGCGATCACTCCGTCGACTGACTGCTGATGCGCGCGGCAAAGCCGCGCTTCGTTCGTCTTCCTATCGAGGCGCTGATATTTCAGTCCAGGAGGCCGGGCTCTGCCCGGCCGGCTCACCTTGCGAGAGGCGCCGGGGAGAGCCCGCGAGAGGGGCCAGTAGGCCCCTTTCGCGAGCGAGCGTCAGCGAGCGTCCGAACAGTCGATCTGAAATTCGGCGATCTGCCACCAGAAGGCGCTCCGCGTGGTGCCCGTCTGTTTGATCTGGATGGCCCGCACTGTCCGCTCGGGGAACTGAATCACGGTCATGTTGACCGTTCCGTCGCCGGTGACGAAGGGGCCTTTGAATGTGGTGCCATCGCTGGAACCGTAGACGGCGTAAGCGCCAGGGTAGTCGCCTGGAAAGGCACGCTGGTTGTTGAGCGTGATGCCGGACAGCTTGATGGGCCCGCCAAAATCGACCTGGTACCAGTCGGTGCCGTCCTGGTTTCGCCCCGTCCCCCAGCGCGTGGTCAGGTCGCCGTCGATGGCGCCCGCGAGCGAGCGAACAGGGTCCCTCCAGACGGACGCGGTCGCGGTCCACTGGGCGCGGTCGCAATGATCGACCAGAGCATCGCCGCCCACCTCGGCGTGGGCGTCGCTGTCAGGTTGGCCGGACGGGCCGTCAGGCGACTCGCTCAGGTCGATCGAAGCACCACCATCGTCGGCATCAGCCGGCGCCCCACCGCCCGAACCGCCGATCCCCGGCCCCGTTCCGCCCGTCCCGTCCTCACCGCCGCTGCCACCGCCCGTGGCGCCACCCGTGGCGCCGCCCGTGCCGGAAGTCTCCGCGGCGTCCCGATCGGGCAGGCCGCTGCCGATCGGGATCCGCCGCGGATCAAAGTGCTCGGGGGCGCGACAACCCAGCGCCGCCGCGACGATCAGCAGCAGCGTCGCTAGCGCCCCGACCGGGCCTCGCCGCGCAGCCATCGCTTTCACCGGCACCGGAAGTTGCAGCTGCACCACATGGGGTGCTGGTGATACGACCGGGGCGCGCCGAGGTTTTGCGTGCGGCGCGTCTACCCGCGCGCTGTCATTCCATTATCAGGCCATCATCGGGCGATCGGACGCAGACGCCTTAGAGGTCCAGACCTTCCAGCGGGTTCTTTTTCCCTTTGGAATTCTTCGACGCTTTCGACGTCTTCGACGCCGCCGGCTCCTTGCGCGCCGGCGGTTCCGCGGGCGGCGGCTCCGTCCGGGCGGGCTCGGTCACCGGAGCGGCGGCCGTCTCTTTGGGCGCCGGCGTCGACGTCGCCGTCGGCGTCGGCGTCGTCGTCGTGGAGGGCGAAGGCACCACGATGTCGCCGTGGCGCTCTTCGCCAGGCTTCTTCACGTCCTTGCCGGTGATGCGGTCGATGATGTTGTCGTTGGCGTCGCGATCGTTGATCTCTTTTTGCGTGGCTGCCTCGACCAGGGCATCGTGATTCGAGCGCTGCGGGTTGACGATCTTTCGCTTGGCGATCACGCGGTCGTTCACCTTGGCGTCATTCAACACCAGGCAGTAGACGCCGTAGAACTCCGAGCGGTCGACCAGCTTCAGCCTGTCGGCGCCGGCGTTCCACTCGTAATGATCCAGCAGGCGACGCACGCCGTTCTTCATCTTCTCGTCGCGGAAGACCTCGCGCGATTTGCCGAACTTGCTCTGCATGTCCTTGCCAAAGTCGGCGAAGGTCTTGCCCTCGATGGCGTCCTTGTTGAACGCCAGGAACATCTTGTAAAGGCCGTTTTCGAAGAAGAAGAAATAACGGGTCCAGATGTCTTCCTTGGCCACCACCACGGCCTCGCCGGTATTCTGCTGGAACTCGGGGCCGATGATCGACACGTCCCATCCGCTCTTCTGCCCTTCGAACTTGGTCAGGCTCTTGGCGACGGAATCCATCTCCTTGTTCATCTCGACGCGAATGCGCTGCTGCATCCCGGGATCGGCGGACGCATCGGCGATGCGCGGCTGATACTTCTTTTCGATCGCGGTCCGGACCTGGCCGATGACCTGGTCGGGGGAATCGCCCCACTTGAAGGTGCCGGCCTTGGGATCGCCGAGGCGAACCGCCTTGAGCTTGTTCACTTCTTCAGCGCTGGCGGGGGGAGCGGTGCCGCCCGACTTGGTGGGCTTGGCCGCCCAGGCGGACCCAGCGGACGCGGTCACGCCCGCGGCCAGTCCCAGCGCAAGAAAAACAGCTCCCAGTGTCCGCATCAAATCCTCCTGTTGGCGTCCTTGGCGATCCGTCGGAAACGGTGACACTAGCACAAAACGCTTTGATTCACGGGCCCTCCCCCTCGGACGCAGGGGGCCAGGCGCGTATTCTTTTTTGCCGGCGGGATCTACTCCTGGCTGTTGCTGCGCGGGTCGATCACCGCCGGGTCATTGTGCGTGGAATCGTCCGGGGTCGACGAGGTGTTGGGCGGCGGTGGTTCCTTGCCGTCGTCTGGAGGCATCTCGTTCAACCAGGCTTCATCGATCTTCGTCGGGTGGTAGCTGTCGGCGCGCCCGGTCTTGAGATCCTGGTTGGGGTTCTCCGAGTAGATGGCCCGTTCGCCGGGGCCGGAATAGTCGATCCAGAAGGCGGAGCGATCCTTGCGGACGTCGAGGTGGACGAAGGAAGAGTTCGGGTAGTAACCGACGCCGACCTTTTGATACGCGGCCCGCAGGTAATCGCGCAGCTGCGTGTTGGACACGCCGACCACGCGAAAATCGCAGGCCAGCCCTTTCATGTGCGGGCTGCGCGGGTTCTTGGCCACGGTGGGATGGCGATAGCCCGAGACCACCTCCAGGCGATGCCCCGGCCAGTGACGGCCGGTGCTGTACAGCAAGGTCATCAGGCGCGGGTTCATGCTGTGCTGGGTGTTGGTGTAGTGACAGCGTAGAAAATGGTCGAACCGTTTTTGCGGACCGCGCACCGAGCGGCCGCGGTCGTCGCGCAGGCGCAGCTGCATGCTCTCGTGGCGGTTGACGTTGAAAAGCTCGACCACGGTGGTGCGCGGGCGCGGCAACCTCGCGGCGCGGGCACCCTTGGCGTTGCCGCCTGCCGCGGGCGCAACCGCGGGACGCCCGCCAGCGCCCAGCGTCGCGCGCGCCAACGCACGCGTCGGCGTCACCAGGGCGAGCAAGGCAATCAGCGAGAATAGGGGGCGAGTCAAACCAGCCACAGACACGGCACTCCCGTCTGAAATTATGTTCGCGGCTAGGAAGGCGTCGTCAACTTCTTTCGCCAGGCAGCCACCAGATCCAGCGCTGCGCGCGGCGTCAGATCGTCGGGATCCAGTGCACGCAGCGCCGCCAGCACCTCGGCCGCCGTCTCGTCGACAGGTGCGGGACTGTCCGCCGGCGCGCCGCCGAAGAGGCCCAGCTGCGGCGATTCATTGCCACCGGGCGCCGCCGACCGAGGCAACCCGGCCGCCGCGGTGCCGCCGTCGCCCTCCAGCGTCTGCAAGATGGCCCGTGCCCGGTCGACGACCACAGCCGGCAGGCCGGCCAGCTTGGCCACCTGGATGCCGAAGGAGCGGCTGGCCCCGCCGGGGCTCAGCTTGCGCAGAAAGACCACCTCGCCTTTCCACTCGCGCGCCGCCACGCTGACGTTGCGCACGCGCGGGTGCAGGTCGCCTAGCGCGCACAGCTCGTGATAGTGGGTGGCGAAAAGCGTCTTGGCGCGCACGCGATCGTGCAGGTGCTCGGCCACCGCCCAGGCGATCGACACGCCGTCATAGGTCGACGTGCCGCGCCCGATCTCGTCGAGGATGATCAGGCTGCGTGCGGTGGCGTAACGCAGGATGTGGGCGGTCTCGCGCATCTCGACCAGGAACGTCGATTCGCCGCGGGCCAGGTTGTCGCCGGCGCCCACGCGGGTGAAGACGCGATCGCAGATGCCAATGCGGGCGGCGCGCGCCGGGACGAAGCTGCCCATCTGGGAAAGGATCACCGTCAGCGCTACCTGTCGAATGAGCGTCGATTTGCCGGCCATGTTGGGCCCGGTGACGATCAAGATCTGTTCGTTGTCGGGGTCCAGCCGGACGTCGTTGGGGACGAAGGCGCCCGCCGCCGCCAGCCGCTCCACCACCGGGTGCCGCCCGTCGGCGATGTCGATGATCCCGCTATCGTCGACCAGTGGCCGGCAGTAACCGCCGCGGTGGGCGACCTCGGCCAGGCAGGCCAGCGCGTCGACGGCGGCCACGCGCGCCGCCAGGGTCAGCAGACGATCGGCGGCGGCGGCGATGCCGTCGCGCAGGCGCGTGAAGATCTCCAGCTCGATGGTGATGCGGCGTTCGTCGGCGGACAGGATCTTCTGTTCGTACTCGCCCAGCTCGGGCGTGACGAAACGTTCAGCGTTGGCCACCGTCTGTTTGCGCACGTAATCGGCCGGAACGTGGGGCAACTGCGAGCGCGAGATCTCGATGTAGTAACCGAAGACGCTGTTGTGCCGGATCTTCAGATTGGAGATGCCGGTCCGCTCACGCTCGCGCGCTTCGATGCGGGTCACCGTCTCGCGCCCGCCGCTGGCGATGGCGGACAGCTCGTCCAGCTCGGCCGAGATGCCGGCCGCGATATAGCCGCCATCCTTGGTCAACGCCGGCGCGTCCGGGCGCAAGGTGACGGCCAGGCTGGCGGCCAGATCGGGCGCCAGATCGTCGCCCAGCGATAGCAGATCGTCGTCGGGGCCGGCGCCGGTGGCCACTGGAAACTCGGCGCGCGCGGCGGCGCGCAAGGTCTCGCCCAGCGCCGGCAGCAACGCCAGCGAGCGTCCCAGCGCCACCAGATCGCGCGGCGACGCCACGCCCAGGCGGGCCCGCCCCACCAGCCGTTCCAGATCGGCCATGTCCGACAGCACCTGCCGGGCGGCGTCGCGGGCGGCGTGGGCCAGGACCAGGCGCTCGACGCCGTCCTGGCGGCGGCGGATGGCGGCCACGTCCACCAGCGGAAACAGCAACCAGCGGCGCAGGAGGCGCCCGCCCATCGCCGACCGCGTTTCATCCAGGACCTCCAGCAGCGATCCGCTGCGCTTGCGCTCCAGGATGGTCTCGGTCAGCTCCAGGTGGGCGCGGGCCTGCTCGTCCAGGATCAGCGTGTCGGTGCGCCGAAAAAAATCCAGGCGGCCCAGGGCCAGCGTGATCCCCGGCTGCGTGCTGCGCGCATAGCGGAGGACCCGCGCCGCGGCGGCCACCGCCTGCGGGGCGCGCTGGGCCAGCTCGGCCCCGGGATTGACCGCGCTGGCGCCAGCGATGTCGTCGTCGGCGACGTTCGTCTGCGGCACGCGCGGGTATCCGCGGCGCAAGGCCGCCGCCAGATCACCGGCGCCGCGCCCCACCACCAGCTCGCGCGGCTCGGCGCGCGCCAGCTCGTCCAGCAGCGCCTCCAGCGTCGAGGCCTCGGTGGCGCGAAAATCGCCAGTGGTGACGTCCAGGAAGGCCAGGCCGTAACCCTGGCGCGGCTCGCCCAGCACGGCGGCCACGAACTGCGGCGCCCGCGGATCCAGCGCCTCCTCGTCGAGGATGACGCCCGGGGTGACCACGCGAACCACGTCGCGCCGGACGATCCCACGCGCCAGCTTGGGATCCTCCAGCTGCTCGCACAGCGCCACGCGGTGGCCCAGCTCCATCAGCTTGGCCAGATACCCGCGGGCCGCGTGGTGCGGGATCCCGCACATGGGGACCGGATCCTCCTTCCCCTTGTCGCGCGAGGTGAGGGTCAGGTCCAGGGCGCGGGCCACATAGACCGCGTCCTCGTAGAACATCTCGTAGAAGTCACCCAGACGGAAAAAGACGATCGCGTCCGGATACCGGGCCTTGACGTCCAGGTACTGGCGCATCAGCGCCGTAGGAGCGGCGGCCTGCAACTGCGCGGCGGGCGGGGGCCCGTCCCCTACTCTTTGGCGGGCGCTTTCTTACGAGACTTGCCGGCGGGGGCTGGCTTGGCGACGCGCTTCTCGGTCCGCTTGCGCGCGATACGGGCCTTCAGCTTTCGCTGGCGGGTCTTGCGGCGCATTTTCATCGAACGGCGGTTATCTCGTCTTCCCATGCTGCCCGCGAGATACAGGTTCGCGCACGGCCTGTCAAGGACCGGCGTCGCCGCGGACGCTGGCGGTCAGCAGGCCGTCGCCGTGTTTGATGCGGATTTTGCTGCCCGCCGGGACGCTGACATGCAAAAGCGCCAGGGCCACGCCGCGGCCGTCGGGCAACCGGGCGGCGCTGGTGATTCGGCCTGCGCGCGGTTTGGCGTCCGCCTCCAGGGCGTCGCCGGGCGCGGGATCACCGCCTGCCCCCGCCGCGTCATCCAGGTCGAGGCCGACCAATCGCCAGTTGATGTGGCCGCGGTCGCGAATGCGGACGATCGGCTCCTGGCCCAGATAGCAGCCCTTGCCATAGTCGATGGCCGCGGACAGCCCCACCTCCATCGGGAAATAATCGGGGGTGATCTCGGCGCCCCAGCGCGGCTCGCCGGCGGCGATGCGGGCCGCCTCGGCCAGCGGCGCCGGCAGACGCGCCACGCCGGCTTGCCCCAGACGCGCCCCGACGGCGGCGACAGCGTCGGCTGCGCCACCGACCCAGAACCCATCGACGCCCAGCGCCCGCGCACGCACCAGCCAGAGCGCGCCCGCGTCGATGCTGACGTGAGAGAGCAAGGGGCGGCCGCCCAGGTCGCCCAAAACGTCGCCGGAGCCAACGCCGGCGGCACCCAGGCGAGGGGCGGCGCCCGGACCCAGCACGGCCAGAAACCGAAAGTCCGGGCGCGGGGCGGCGGCGAAGTCGTCCATGATCGCATAGCGCGACAGGGCTTCGGCGATGCTGTCGCCCTGCCCGGCCGGAACCACCATCCAGACGTCGTCGGGGCGAACAAAGATGTGCAGGTCGCCGACCACGTGCCCTTTCGTGGTCAGCAACACCGACCGGGCACCACCGCCCACGGGGGTGCCTGCGACGTTGCCCGTGACCAGGCCGTGCAGAAACCGAATGCGATCGGCGCCGGTGGCCACGACCAGGTCTTGCCCCATGGGTTGGTCGGGGCCCAGGTCGACAGTGGCGGCGTCGGAGGTCAGTGCGTCGAGGGCCTCGACGTCGGTTCGGTCACTCATCGCTGTTTTTCATAGCGCGGCGTTCGCGCAGACGCACGGCGCGGCGGCGCTGGGCGTCCTTGAAGCGCCGCTTTTCCTCGGCGGTCTGCGGGAGCAAGGGCGGCACCGGACGAGGATACCCGGCATCGTCGACGGCGACGAAGGTCAGATAGGCGCGCGTGGTCTGGCGGCGCTGGAAGGTGACGGGGCTTTCAGCCAGCACGCGCACACCGACCTCCATGGAGGTGTGAGCGGCGAAATTCACCTGCGCCTGCAGGATCACCACCTCGCCCAGGTGGACCGGGTGCAGGAAATGCAGCCGATCCATCGACGCCGTGACCACCGCCCCGCCCGAATGGCGCGCCGCCGCGATGCCGGCGGTCATGTCGATCCACTGCATCAGGATGCCGCCGAAGATCGTGCCATGGACGTTGGTCAGGCCGGGCAGGACCACCTGGGCCGTCTCGACCCGCGACGCCGCCGGCGTGTGAAGTGGCGCACCACGAGGACGACGAGGAATCGGACGAGCCATCGGGGCATGCCGGTAACACGCAGCCCCGCGACCGTCAAATGTGCCCGGGCCCGCCACCAAAGCGGTGTCGGCTGCGTCGAGGCTGTGTATATTGGTCGCCCCATGGGCACGACGTGGCTGTTCCGGGGACGCCCTCACCGACGAGTAACGGAGGTGCTGGCGATCCTGTGTCTGGCGGCCGCCAGCGCCGGCTCGGCGCAGGCAAAGAAGATGACGCTGCAACAGATGATCGACCTCGCCCGGGTGTCCAACCCGGGTCTGGCCGCCAACGCCGCAGCGACCAACGCCATGGAAGCGACGGTCTCCGAGGCGTGGCGCAACTGGTTGCCGTCGGGTGACCTCCTGTCGTTGCTGGCACCGTCGCCGACGATCACCTGCATAGACCCCGAGGGACAGAGCAACGCTGATTCGCATCTCAGATGTCTTTCCACCGGCCCTCGCGAAGCCAGCATCAACCACGTGGCCTGGGACAAACCGTTCACCCGCACCGAGGTGAAGGTGATCCAGCCGCTTTACGACTTCGGCAAGATCTCGGCCGGCGTCAGCGCCGCCGAGGCGGGCGTGGGCGTTTCGCGCGAGCGGATGGCCGGCGCCCGCGCCGATCTGGAGCAGAACGTGCGCCGGGCCTATTACGGCATGAAGCTGGCGCGCGAGCTTCTGTCCACGCTGGAAGAAGGGTCCGGGTACATCGACGACGGGATCAAGAAGATCGAAAAGGATCTGTCCAGCGGCAAGGGGACCGCGACGGTGACCGATCGTTTGCGGCTGCGCACCGTGCGGGCCGAGCTGGACGCCCGTCTCCTGGAGACGCGGCGCCTGGGCGAGCTGGCTCGCGACAGCCTGCGCACGTTGCTGGGCCCCGACGCACCCGCCGACCTGGACGTCGACGACGAGGACTTCGAACCCATCGCGGTGCCCGACCGCCCGGTGACCTACTATGAAGACCTGGCGCGCTTCAGCCGGCCGGAGGCCCGCCTGCTGGACCATGCCGTCAAGGCCAAGTGGGCGCTGGCCGATCTGGAGCGGCGCCGTGAATACCCGGACCTGGTGCTGATCGGAACGGCCACCTATGCCCACGCCAGCGGCGTCGAGGATCCCCAGAACGCTTTCTACAGCCATTACTTTAACTCTGCCTCGGCAGGCCTGGCGGCAGCCTTGCGTTTGCAGCTGGACCTTGGCCCCAAGCTGGCGCGCGCCAAGCGCACGCGCGCCGAGGCCAGCGAGATCGAATACCGGCGCACCGAGGCGCTGGGCGGCATCGTCCTGGACGTGCGCAAGGCCTACGGCGAGCTGCGCGAGGCGACGGCGCGCACCGAGGCGGTGCACAAGGGCGAGCGGGCCGGCAAGGCCTGGATCTCCGCGGTGGCCCAGAACTTCACCGTCGGCCTGGCCGAGGCGCGCGACCTGTCAGACGCCCTGGTGGCCTTCTTCGGGATGCGGGCCCGTTACCTGCAGTCTGTCTTCGACCAGAACATCGCCGCCGCCGCCCTGACCAGAGCGACGGGTTCGGGCTCGTTGTAGCGCATCGTCGCACGGATTTTTGAGGCGTCCGATCCCTCCGAGAAGGGTCGGACCGCAGCCCGAGGCCCAGTCGGTGCTCGGAGTGACCGCAACGTGGAAGGGCCTCGGGTGAGGACCGAATTGCGCGGCGGCATCGTGCAATCGGAGAGTAAGCGCGGAACCGCGCCACGCGGGGAGAACGTCGCAAACGGAGATGCCCCAAAGTGTTGCGACCTGCGATAGTCGCGGGTCGATCGTCCCAGGGAATTGACGCTGGTGGGCCGCGCCTTTCGGTCCTCGCGCGAGGCCGCGAGCGGCGCCGTAACATGACGTCGGCCACCCCGACGCGGCATCGCGCTGCGGTCCGATCGTTTTCCGGACGGGCCTTCTGATGAGCGCTAGTTTGCCGACGGTTTGGTCGCGGTGCTGGCCTTGAGGCTCTTCACCAGCGCGGCGTAGTCGTCCTTCAATTTGGGATAGGCCTCGGCGGGGGCGTTCAAGACCAGGAAGTAAACGATGGGGCCGCGTTCGATGGTGGTCACCTCGCCCTGGCGCTGGCCGCCGGTGGGGGCTTTTTCGCGGAACTGTTCGCGCCGGCTGCCCGGCAGCAAGGCCGGCAGCGGTTTCAGCCTGGCCTCGGGGAAAATATTTCGCCCCGCTTTTTTCACGAGGGCGGCGCGCGCCGCCGGTGAATCGGGCCGCTGGGCCAGCAGGACGGCCGTGCCGCGCGCGTCGTCTCCATCCTCCAGCAACACGCGCCCGGTGTTGAAGGTGATGACCGCGCCGGTATCGGGATCGGACGACGATTCGACCACCCGCCAGGACAGTGGCCACTCGACGCGAAAATCGAACGGCCCGCTCTCCAGGCCGGCGCGCTCGGGCGAGGCCGTGAAGGTCAGCGATGGATCAACGGGCGGCGCCGGGGCCAGCTTGGGTTCCGCGCCGCCCGTCGACAAAAGGCGCTGGGCGCGTGGATCGCCGGGGTCGCGTTCCAGAAATTTTCGCAGCGCGGACAGCCCTGGTTCGATGCGTCCGCCCGCCAGCAGCGCCCGGCCAAGGACATAGTGGGCGCGCGCCGGCACCCCCGGGATGACCAGCGCCGCGTCGCCCAGCAGGGCCGCCTTGTCCGGGTCGCGCGACAGCAGATGAACCATGGCGCGCGCGATCACCGCGTCGGCGCGCAGCGGGGCCCGGCGCAAAACGTCGTCCAGCACGGCGGCCGCGGCCGCGGCAGCGCCCGGCCAGTCCAGCGCGGCTCCCAGGGCCAGGGCCCGCCCGGCCAGCGCCCGGCGATCGAGATCGAACGAGGCATCCGCGGTCAGCGACCAGGCCTCGTCCAGCAGATCGTGCACCTTCTCGTCGACGACGGCGCGCCCGTTCTTGGCCAGCAGAGGCGGCCGTTCGGCGATGGTGCGTTCCAGGTGTTCAAGGTCGCGGCCCAGCTCGCGGACGTGACCGAGGGTTTCGTCCTTCTTGACCCTGACCCGATAGGCGCCCACCTCGGCGCGCAAGCTGTCACCGTCGAAGAAGAGGGGATTGGCTGACCGGGTGGCGCTGCTGTCGCCGTCGGCCTCCATGGTCATCCAGCGCCCGCTGATCTGCCCGACCACCATGGCCATCTTCCCGCACGCCCCCGCGCCGGCGGCGCGCACCAGGATGTCCCCCTGCTTGAGATCGCCGCGCGCCACCGCGCTGTAGAGCCCCTTGCCGTCGGCTGCCTCCAGCGACAGCAGCTCGGCCGAGCGCAGGGCGCTGGGATAACGCCACCAGGCGGGCGGCGCGTGCGTGCGGTCCTCCTCGATGTCGGGGACCACGCCACCGTATTGCTGGATGGCCTCCCAGGCCACCACCGACGAGCGATCCCAGCCGGCGTAGTTCTTCGGCGTCGGCACCGGATCGTCCTGCACGCAGGTGGTGCTCATGCGGCGCGCGGCGCGCGCCTCACCGGGCGGGCCGGCCGCGCGCGACGGGATAGCGGCCATCACCATGAAGAGGCCGGAGCAGATGCAGGTGCCGGCCAGACCCACGCCAAGGGTCATCCGCAAAGGCTGCCGCCGTCGCAAACTACACGCCGATGAACAGTCGGTGACCGAAGTTCGGTTCCAGGTCCGAGTTGAAGATCTTGTCGGCCGAGGCCTTGATGTCGTAGTCGGCCCGCTTGTACGAGAACACCTTGGTGTCGCTGTCGTAGACGGTATAGCTGGCGCGCGGATCGTAATCGCGCGGCTGGCCCACCGAGCCGACGCTGACGATGTATTTCCACGTCGGGCGCAGCTCGAAGGTCTCGGACACCACCTCGTGGACGCCCTCCGGTGACAAGGCAAAGGCCTTGCACAGGTGGGAATGGCCGATGAGGGTGATCTGCGCCAGCTTGTCCCAGATGGCCATGCACTGCGCGGCCTGATCGCGCGCAAAGATGTAGTCGAACTCTTCGATGTTCAGCGGCGAGCCGTGGCAGAAGTGAACGTCGCCCTCGCGCACTTCGTAGGGGAGGGTCTTCAGCCACTGCATGTTGGGCGCCTCCAGCACGCGCGCGTGCATGTCCAGCGCGTGCCGGGCGGCGTGATAGTAGTACGAGTAGTCCATGCGGCCGGCCACCGCCGCGTCGTGATTGCCCAGGATGGTGTGGGCGGCCTTCTGGCGGATCAGCGTGCAGCATTCGTTGGGGCTGGCGCCGTACCCGACGGTGTCACCCAGGCAGATCAGCCGATCGACCTGTTCCGATTCCAGCGCCTTGAGGACCGCTGAAAGCGCCTCGATATTGGCGTGAGTGTCGGAGAAGATCCCAAAACGCATCGAATCGCTTCATAGAGTAACACTTTCACAGGGGATAGGCCGGGAATTGCCCGGCGCGGCGCCCCTGGGCTCAGGGCGACTCGCGACCGTCGGCGGTGCGCGGCTGGATCACCACGCGGCCCAGGACCGAGCTGACCTCGACCAGGGCGTTCGGCCCGGCGCTACCGGAAGCGCCGCCGCCCGATGTGCCACTGCGCCGGCTGGCGAAGACCGCCCGTGCCCGTTCCCCCTGCCGCCACAACGTGCGCAGGGGCAAGGAGCTCTCGACCGGTGCGGAAGAGCGCGAACGCAGCTCGAAGGGAACCGACAGGGACGCGGCGACGATGCGCACATCACCCGCATAGCTGCGCAGGTCGTAGTGAGCGGCCGGACGAAACAAGCCGACAAAGACGATATCGCCAGTGGTGGCGGTCAGTCGGACCAGCGCAGAGCGGATGTCCTCGGCGCGGATGCGGCCGTCGACCAGGCGGGCGTCCAGTCGGCCGCCGCTCAAGCTGCGCAGGTCCATGTCGCCTTCCACGCCGTCAAGATCGACGTCGCCGTCGACGGAGGTGACGGTCTGGCCACCTTGCAGCTGCCGGGTGACCACGCCGCCGCGCACGTCGGAGACGCCGATGCGGCCGCCGGTTGTCTCCAGGCGCGCGCCGGCACGTAGGCCGGAGGCCGACAGATCGCCGCCGAAGGTCTTTGCCTCGACGGCCACCTCGGGCGGAACCTCGACCACCAGGTCGACGCCGCTGCCGGACAGGGGCAGCGACCGTTCGCCGCCCGCCAGTTCGACCCGGGTGTCGATGTGAATCTCGCCGTTCTGCCAGGCGGTGTAGTGGACGCGCAGCCGGGCCAGCGCCTCGGCGCTGACGGCGCGCTTGTCGGCGACGATGTGAATCTGCCCGGGGTGGCTCCAGCCGCGCACCGCCACCCGCCCCAGCGAATTGTCGATGCGGACCATCTCGCCGCCCGGCATGGGCACGATGATCTCGCGGCGCTCGACATTGACCGGCGTGGCAGCAGAGCCGGCGCCGGCGTCGGGATCCGCCGCCCGCGCCGCACGGACGCCGCCGGCCAAAATGACGACGACGACGGCGACGATCTGCGCGACCAGCACGGGCGTCAGGCGCTTCACGGGGCGTTTCCCCCCAGGCCCGGGGCGCCGCGATGAACAGCCGCCGCCAGGAACTCGATCTTCTTCTGGTACGCGGCAAAGAGGATCTCGTTGCCGGCGGTGTCGCCGGGACGCTGGCGCGCTGTCTCGCGCGATCGGCTGATCGCTTCGTCGAGGCGGCTCAAGCGGTCGGCGTAGCGGACGCGCTCGTCCACGCTCCACAGCGTCTGCTCGCGGGCCAGCAGCGTTCGCAGCTTGTCGATCGAGCGTTCGTAGGCAGCGGCGGCGCGCTGGAACTCACCTTCGGCCTCGGCCAGCAAGGGGTCGCTGGCGCCGGCGCCGCTGGCGGGCGTCGCTGTCGCTGTCGCCGAGGCTGGCGCCGATTCGGTGCGAACCAACGACGGACCGCTCGACGGGGCGACGTGCCCACGTCCCACCCAGACCACGGCCAGGGCCACCGCCGCCCCCGCGGCGAGACCAAAGGCGAACACGCGCCAGCCGAAGGGTCCGCGTTCATGACGAGCCAGCGCCCCTTCGATGGCCGGCCACAACGTCGGCGGCGGCTCCGGGCGATCCAGCGCGCGCGCGGCAGCAATGAGGGCGTTCATCTCGCCGGCGGCCTGGGCGCAGGCAGCGCATTCGGACAGGTGAGCGCGCACGCGGGCGGCCGCCTGCTCGCCGAGATCGCCGTCCAGATACGCGGACAGGTGGTCGACGACGTGAGGCGAACCGTCGGACATCTCAGCCACGCTCCAGCACCGCGGCGGTGATGCCCTCAGCCGAGAGGATCTCGCGCAGCTTGGCCCGGGCCTTGTGCAGCTGCGATTTCGACGTGCCGACGTGACAGCCCAGGATCGACGCCACCTCTTCGTGCTCCAGACCTTCGACATCGTGCAGGACGATCACCGTGCGATAGCCCATCGGTAGACGCCACAAGGCCTTCTGCAGGCGGGCGCGCAGCACGCTGTCGCCACCGCCGTCATAGGGCCGAGGTTCGGCCACCAGGTTTTCCGCTTCCGATTCGGGGCTAGCCTCGGGCAGGTCGGGGCGACGACGAGATCGGTGCGACAGCGCAGCGTTGACCGCCAGCCGATAGATCCAGGTGCCCAGCGCCGAATCGCCGCGAAATTTCCCCAGGCCGCGGAAGATGCGGATGAACGCCTCCTGCGTCACCTCCTCGGCGTCCATGGCCCCCACGATGCGCACGGCCAGGGCGAAGACGCGGCGTTTGTAACGGTGGTACAGCGCCTCGCGGCTGCCCGGGGCTTCGCGGCGAATGGCGTCCAGCAACGCCGCCTCGTCGGCCGGCGTCGCGGCGGCGCCCACGCCCATCGGGCGGTCAATGATCGACACGGCGAGCATAGAAGGTGTGTGGTCTTTGACTGGCACGACGCGAACCGGGTTGCATCTTACCGCGCTTATTGCGCCTGACCGGGGTTACAGTCATCGGCCACATGCGGGCTGTGATCCTGGGGTGTTTCTTTCTGTCGGGGGCCTCGGGGTTGGTGCTGGAGATGTTGTGGACCCGGATGCTGACGCTGGTGTTCGGGTCGACGACGCTGGCGGTGTCGACGGTGTTGACGGCGTTCATGGGAGGGCTGGGGCTGGGGTCGTATCTGGCCGGTAAATTCGCCGACCGGCTGAAGAACACGCTGCGCGCGTACGCCCTGGCCGAGGCGGCGGTGGGGCTTTACGCGCTGCTGGTGCCCTGGGTGATCGGCTTTTACCCACCGCTGAACCGCTGGCTGTGGTCGGCGTTCGGCGATCGTTATGCGCTGCTGTCGACGCTGCGCTTCGCGGCGTCGGCCGGGCTTTTGCTGGTGCCGACCACGCTGATGGGCGCCACCCTGCCCTTGCTGTCGCGCCATTTCGTGCAGCACCCGTGGGAGCTGCGCCGGGTCGGGTTTCGCATCGGGACGCTGTACGCCATCAACCTGTTCGGCGCGGTGGCGGGATCTTTTTTGGCCGGGTTCGTTTTTCTGCCGGGCATCGGCCTGCGCTGGACCAACGTCACGGCGGCGTCGTTCAACCTGACGCTGGCCGCCGCCATCCTGGTGGCGCGCCGGTTGATCCCGCCCATCCCCAGCACCACGCACAGCATGGACGAACTGCTGGAGCGGGCCGCCGCCGCCGGTCAGGGGCAGGCCGATGCGCTGCCGCCGCTGATTGTCGTGTCGCCGGCCGCGCGCCGCATGACCCTGGTGGCGTTCGCGATCTCGGGCGCCACGGCCATGACGCTGCAGGTGCTGTGGACGCGGGCGCTGGCGGTGCTGATCGGCTCGTCGATCTTTTCCTTCACGCTGATCCTGCTGGCCTTCCTGATCGGCCTGGGCGCCGGCTCGGCGATCCTGGGCCGACTGTCGCAGAAGACCGCCAACCCCGTGCGCTGGCTGGCCAGCCTGCACCTTGGCATCGCGGGGGCGGTGGGCGTTTCGTATCTGCTGACCGATCGCATTCCTTATGTCTTTGCCTGGCTGCTGCGCTCGACCAGCTTTGGGGTCGACGCCATTCTCGTCTGTCAGTTCGTCATGGCCTGCATCACCGTGCTGCCGGCGACGATCCTCATGGGCGGGATCTTTCCGCTGACCATCCGCATCGTCACGCGCGATCTCGACCGCGTGGGCCGCGACATCGGCTCGGCGTACGCGGTGAACACCGTGGGCGCCATCGTCGGGTCGTTCCTGGCCGGTTTCGTGACGCTGCCGGTGCTGGGGCTGCAGCGCGGGATCTACGTCGCCACGCTGGGCAGCCTGCTGCTGGCGGCGGCGCTGGCGGCGGTGGCGCCCGGGTTGTCGCGACGGCGGCGGACGGCCTCGATCGCGGCGGCGCTGGCGCTGGCCGTGGTCGGGTTGGGCCTGCCGCGCTGGGATCTGGTCAGTTTTTCGGCGGGATTCTTCCGGGTGTCGATCGCCCGCGATTACATCCACCGCCGCATGGACAAGAAGGAATGGAAGCAGCCCAAGCTGGTCTTCTACGAGGACGGCGTCGCCACCACCGTGTCCGTCGATCAATGGGGCAAGTCCTATTCGCTGAAGAACAACGGCAAGGTCGACGCGTCGAACGACGGCGACATGGCCACTCAGATCACCGTGGGCCTGCTGCCACTGCTGCTGTATCCCGGCGCCGAACCGCCCAAGGTGGCGCTGGTCGGGTACGGCTCGGGCGTCACGGCCGGGGCCATCACCCAGTACCCGATCCGTTCGCTGGAGGTGATCGAGCTGGAGCCGGCCATCTATCGCGCCTCGCATTTTTTCGACAACGACAACCACCGCCCGCTGGAAAATCCCAAGGTCACGGCGCGGGTCGGCGACGGCCGGAATTTTCTGGGGCAAAGGCGAGATCCCTTCGACGTCATCGTCAGCCAGCCGTCGAACCCGTGGCTGACCGGCGTGTCCAATCTGTTCACGCGTGAGTATTTCCGCGACGTCAAACGGCGGCTGGGACCGGGCGGCATCTTCTGCCAGTGGGCCCAGCTGTACGAGATGGCGCCCTGGAACATCAAGAGCATCTACCGAACGGTGCGCGAGGAGTTCCCGTACGTGTACGTGTTCTCGGCGGAGGATCTTTCGTCGGACACCATCCTCATCGCCACCATGGCGCCGCTGAAACTGGACCTGCGGGTGATCGAACGCGCCTTCCGCGATCCGGGCACGCGCGCCGAGGCCCGGCGCGGCGGCCTGGAATCGCCGCACGACGTGCTGGCGTACCTGCTGCTCGGCCCCGAGGAACTGGAGGCCTTCACGGCCGGCGCCCCCGACAACACCGACGACAACGCGCGCATCGAATTCGGGGCGCCGCGCGATCTGCTGGGGTATGCGCGTTTCGATCCGTATCTGGCCAAGGTGTACGGACCGCTGTGGCCGTACGGGCGCCTGACCGAGGTGGTGGCTGGCCTGGACGGCGCCGGCGCCGACCGCGGCGCGCAGGCCGGGCAACTGGCGCGCAGCCTGCTGCGCCACGGCAAATCGCGCGAGGCCGAGCTGTGGGCGCGGCGGGCCGAGGCGGCCGGGCCGTCGCCGGAAGCGGCCCACGCTCGGCTGCTGCTGGATCTGGTGGCCACGCGCCTTGATCGCGATCCGGAGATCCCGCTTGCACCGGGCGAGACCCTGCAGCCGCCGGTGGTGCCCGCCAGCATGACCGCCGCGCAAAAACCACTGGTCGAGCGCATCGCCGCCGAATACGCCGACGTGGTCGCCGCCGTGGGCGCGCGGCGCTATGCCACCGCCTACAAGATTCTCGAAAAATGGCCGGACCTGCCGCCCGGCGCGCCCCCGGCCGCCCTGGGCGCCGACTTTGCGCTGCTGTCCGGTTTCCTCGACTACAAGGCCGAGTTCTACGCCGACGCCATCGAGGAGCTGAAGCCGCTTGGCGACAACGCCGCCTTCGTGGCCCGCCGCCCGGAGCTGCTCTATTACCTGGGCCGTTCGTACTACGCCAGCGCCAGCTATGTGAAGGCGCAGGACGCGCTGGAACGGTTCGTCAGGTCGCAGCGCATCCTCGGGCGCCCGCTGTTGCCGGCGTCCGCGGGCGGTGCGATGCGGGGCACGACCGCGGCCCGTTGACGGGCTTCGTGGGCAAAGCCCGTCGGTGCTCACGCGACTATTCTGCAAAGGACCCTGGGAGGGTCCTTTTTATCCCCCGCCATGAGCCCCAACGGGCAAAGCCCGTCGGTGTAGTAGACGAGGAGGAGCAGATCGCCGCATATGCCCACTGTGAGCAGAGTGCGACGCCGACGATCGCTGGAAGCGCGACCGATCGACCGGGCCATCAGATAGTTGAATGCAATCGATGCTCCGAGCAGCGGGATATATCGAGGGCTCCACCAGCCGTAGAAGACGAGCGACATCACGGCCAGCCAGGCGGCCGCGAGCCGCCGTCCGGCGATCGCAAAGACGAAGAATCCGATCAACGTGATCGGGAGAAACGCGAAGATAAAAATGTAGGAATTGAAGAGCACTGCATCCTCAGGCGCCGCGGGACGATTGGTGCTCCCGCCCGGGGCGGGCCTATTTTGATCAGGTCTCGACGAGCCGCAAGGCCCCGTGCGCCTCAATCAGCGCGTCGCTCGTCACCCGTCGCCGATGAACGGCTTGGCCGGGTACGCCTGATCCGGCTAGAGGGGCAGAACGAAAAATCCATCGCCAGCGGCGGTGGTTCCGGCCGCCGCCAGCTCGGTCTTGTCAGGAGAGACCGCAATTCCCAGTGACTGACCACCCGTCGACCAGGAACGCGAAAGCGAAAAGGCGCCGGCGGCCCCCCGCGCCCAAAGGTGAACCATCCCCACCCAGTCGTTGCTGACGAAATGATCGGCGTCGATCCACACAACATGACTGACGTACGCCGCATGGGCGGACAACGTCTGCAACAGCGCGCCGCTGCGAGCGTCCCAGAGCTTGATGGCGTTGCCCTCGCTGCTGGTCGAGATGATCTGCTGGCCATCGAGAGAGAATGCGGCGTCGGCCATCTCGTCGGCGATTCCTGCCAGCGTCATCGTCGCGGTGCCGCCGGGGACGTTCCAGATCGTGGCCCGCCGATCGACGCCGCCGGTGATCAACTGCGATCCCGACGGCGAAAAATGCACATTGTGCACGCTGGTGGCATACGGCAGGCGCACCACCAGCGACGCGTCCGAAGCGCGCCAGATCTCGACAGCGTCCTTGTAACCGGCTGTCGCCAGCAACGTACCGTCGCTCGAAAACGAGACCGCGTCGGCGTAAAAGCCGCACGTGACAGGAAACGCGCGCAGCAAGGTGCCGCTGGCCACGTCGAAGAGTTTGGCCACCGGCCCGTCATTGAGAGCGCCCTCGCCCACCACCGCCAACGTCTGGCCATTGGGCGAAAAGGCGACGGCATGAACCTCGCCTGATGACGCAGCGATGTCGCGAACAAGGCCGCCGTCGTTGACCCGCCAAAGATGCACATTCAACGGCGGTGTGTCGGTGCCGGTGGCCAGGATTCGCCCGTCGGGGGAAAAGGCGATGGTGGTCGTGCGGCCGGCGGCCTGGAAACGCCCGTCAGTTGTCGGCGCGATCGGCATCGGAATCGGCATGGGCATCGGGGTCGGCGATGTCGCTGCTGGCGGCCCGCCGCTCCCTACCGTCGGCGGAGGGCCATTCTTGTCCGGGGGCGTGGTGACCACCAGAACCTGGCCGCCACAACCCACCAGCGCCAGCGCCACCCACAAAACCGAAAGCCGCTTGTTGTTCAGTTGAGTCGTCATCGCCTGCCTCCCCAGATTGGTGACGACCAGACCATTCAATCATCAACTTTTTGACCATCGCGTTCGAATTGACCAGGCGGATTTCTCGTTCACCTGCGCCCGCGTGGGCCTTTTTATCCCCCCGCGCCGAGCCCAACGGGCAAAGCCCGTCGGTGGTCCTTTTTATGCCCCCGCGACGAGCCCCAACAGGCAAAGCCCGTCGGTGCTCACGCGACTATTCTTCCAAGGACCCTAGGAGGGTCCTTCTTATCCCCACGCGACGAGCCCCAACGGGCAAAGCCCGTCGGTGCTCACGCGACTATTCTTCCAAGGACCCTAGGAGGGTCCTTCTTATCCCCCGCGACGAGCCCCAACGGGCAAAGCCCGTCGGTGCTCACGCGACTATGTTAACGTTCAAACATGCAACCTCGGTTGTCCGACCGCGTGGTCGGAATAGGCGAAGCCACCGTCGACCAGATGGGGGTGGCGCCCCGTTCCGCAGAGGTGGAGATAGAGCTGCATCGATTCAGCGTTCAGGCGGGTGGCGCGGTGGGGACGGCGCTGGCCACGGTCTGCGCTTTTGGCGGCCAGGCGCGGTACGTGGGGCGGCTGTCTGACGACGAGTTTGGCCAGATCATCCTGCGTGGTCTCAAGGAGTTCGGCGTCGACACCTCGCAGGTGCTGATCGAGCCCGGCAAGATTTCGCCCGCGTCGTTCATCCTGGTCGACGAACGAACCGGCCGGCGCATCGTCCGCTATACCCGCGGCAGCATCACGCCGCTGGAACCGGGCGAGCTGCCGCGCGAGCTGCTGGACGACGCCGCGCTGTTGCTGGTCGACGGCCGCGTCCCGGCGGCGCAGATCGCCGCCGCCGAGCGGGCCAAGGCGCTGGGCGTTCCGGTGCTGCTGGACGCCCGCCACCTCGGTCCCGGCATGGGCGAGCTGCTGGATCTCAGCGACGCCGTGATCGGCTCTGAACGTTTCGCCGCCGAGGTGGCCCATTCCTCCGACGTCAAGCGCAGCCTGCGCGAGATCGTCAAGCTGGGGCCGCGGGTGGCCGTGCTGACGCTGGGCGAAGAAGGGGCCATCGGACTGGAGAGCGACGCCATCGTGCGGGCCGCCGCCGTGCCGGTCGAGATGTATGACTCGACCGGGTCAAGCGACGTCTTTCGGGGCGCCTTCGCCTACGGGATGCTGAGCGGGTGGAGCCTGGAGCGCTCCCTGCCCTTCGCCAACGCCGCCGCCGGGCTGAATTGTCGTCACCTGGGCGGCCTGGGCGGCATCCCCTCGTTGGCCGAAGTCATGCGCACGGCCGGTCTTTAGTCAGGAGTCAGGACGTCCCGCGGTGTCGAAGATTCGCTTGATGTATCTCAATCCGTCGCTGACCCAGGGCGGCGCCGAACGCCACGTGGTCGACGTGGTGGCCAACCTGGATCGCTCCCGGTTCGACGTGGCGATGTGCGTGGTGCGGCCGGGCGTCCACTACCAGAAAGACCTGCCGGCCGGCGAGCCGCGCTTCTTGCTGAACCGATTCTTCTTCTCGCCGCTGGCGTTTCTCGGCGTGGTGGCCGCCATCCGGAAGTTCAAACCCGACGTCTTGCATTCCCACCTCAACGACGGAAACCTGATGGCCCGCCTGGCCGTCCGCTTTGCTGCGGTTCCCGTGGTGGTGACGTCGGTGCATCTCGACGATCTGAACTGGATGTATCGCCTGCTGGAACGGAGGCTGTGGCCGGCAACGTCGCGCATCGTGGCGGTCTCTCGCGGCGTACGCGATTTCCTGGTCGACACGGTGCGCGTCCCGGCCGAACGCGTGCAGATCGTGGTCAACGGCGTGGATCCGGCGCGGTTCGTCCCTGGCAGTGATGAACAGCGGCTGGCGGCGCGGCGGCAGTTCAACATTCCGGAAACGGCGCAGGTGGCGTTGATGCCGGCGCGGATCTCCGTTCAGAAGAATCAGGACCTGGTCGTCCAGACACTGGGCGCCCTGAAAAAGTCCGGCGAGCTTCCGGACGACTTTCTGCTGCTGCTGGCCGGGCGGACCTCGTCGGGGCGATTCATGCGCAAGGTGCAGCGCCTGATTGCCCAGCACGGACTGCACGATCAGGTTCGCCTGCTGGGAACGGTCAAGGAGATGCAGGCCCTTTACTGGGGATCTGATCTGGTCTTCATGCCGTCGAAAAGCGAAGGGTCGTCCATCGCCGCGTTCGAAGCCATGTCGGCCGGCCTGCCGGTGCTGATCAGCGACCGCGGCAACACCGACGGTGTCATCATCGACGGGCAGACCGGCTGGCAGGTCCCGGCCAACGATCTGCCGGCGCTGGCCCGTGCCGTGCGCCAGATTTTCCAGACGTCGCACGCGGAACGACGCCGCCGGGGCGCCGCCGGGCGCCGCCGCATCGAGGAGCGCTATACCCTCAAGCGGGTGGCCCACGATCTGGAGACACTGTACGAGTCCTTGCTGACCGCCGCGACCGCCGCCGCCGCCAATAATAAAAGCGCCGCGTAGCGACGTGACCGCGATCATTGTTCTGCTTTTTGCGAATTTGAGGGTCACAGACGCCGGTTAGGGAGTATTGTCCGCGGGAACTTGGATTTCATGAGCGGACGCCGGCTGAGAGTCCTGTTCGTCATAAAGAACCTCCAGCAGGGAGGGACCGAAGGTCAACTTTTGCAGATGCTGGAGACGCTGGACGCCTCTCTGTTCGAGTATCGACTGTGCACAGTGTCGTCCGAAGTTCATTACGCCGGCTTGCCCAAGAACGGCGTCATCGGGTCGCTTGACTCGCGAGGCTCTGACCGACGCGTCCCGCGACAGCTGGCTGCGATCATCGACCAGTACCGGCCGGATCTGATTCATTCTTTCCGCGATCGGGTGAATTTTCAGATCTGGCGGGCCCTGCGCCGCACCCAGCACCAACCGGCGGTGCTGATGTCCGTGCGCGGGCGCCCGATCTACCCGCAGTATCTGGCCCTGGCGCGACTCATCAGCGGGCGCTGTTTCAAGGTGACGGTCAATTCAAAGAGTGTCGCCGCCGCCTTGACCGGCGTGGGCCGCGTCCCGGCAGAGCGCATCGAGATCATTCACAACGTCAGCGACGCGGATCGGTTCCAGCCGCCCTCTGCCCGACAAAGAACCGAAGCGCGCGCGGCGCTGGACCTGTCCGACGACGGATTCGTCCTGCTGTGCCCGGCCCGGCTGTCGTTCGTGAAGAATCAGATCGGTCTGATTGTGTCTCTGGCCATGTTGAAACGGCGGCGACGGCTGCCCGACGACTTTCGCCTGCTGTTGCCGGGCCGCGTGCGCGATCCATGGTCGGACCGCGTGATGCGTTTTTTGATTCGCGCCGCTGGTCTGGCCCGCTGGGTGCGGATTCCGGGACCGATCGGCGATCTTCGTCCTTACTACCACGCCGCCGACGCGCTGGTGCTGCCGTCCTGGGCGGAGGGAATGCCCAACGTCTCGCTGGAGGGGCACCTGGCCGGCCTTCCCGCCATCGTCAGCAGGCAAGCCAACCGCGACGAGATCGTCGTCGCCGGCGAAACGGGGTTCGTCGTTCCCACGGGACGCCCGGGACCGCTGGCCGATGCCATCGCCGACATGATCGCCCTGCCCGGCGAAACCCGCCGCGCCATGGGCCAGCGGGGACGTGCCCGCGTGCAGGAACTTTTCCCGCGCGCCGCCGCCCTGGAGAAGATGACCAACCTCTATCTGCAGGCCATCGCCGACCGGGCCAGTCACGCGCCGCTGCCCGCAACGGCCATGGCTGCGCTGACGCCGCCCGCGCCGGCGGTCACGCCGTCGTTGCTGCCGCCGCTGCCGAGCGCTCCGCCCCGCCCGACCCCAGCAGCTCGGGCACGGTGACCAGCTGCAGGCCGCGGGCGTCGGCGGCGTCCAGGATTTTCGCCAGCGCGTCCAGCATCGGGCGGCGATCGTGCCCCGGCTTGCCGTCGTGCAACAGCAGGATCTCGCCGCCGCGCAGTTTGGGCAGGGCGCGCCGGTAGATCACCTCGCCGGACGGACAGTCGGTGTCGAAAACACCGTCGGTCCAGGCGATGAGGCGCAGCCCGCGGGCCCGCAGGTGGCGAGCCATGGCCCACGATTTCAGACCGTGCGGCGCGCGAAACAGATCGGAGGCGATCCCGGCGTCGGCCAGGCAGCGGTGGCCACGGTCGATCTCGTCTTGCATCTGACGGCGCGGCAAGAAGTGCAGCTTGGCGTGTGAATAGGTGTGGCTGCCCACGGCGTGCCCCTCGCTGACGATGCGCCGGGCCAGCGCCGGTTGGGCCTCGACGTTGCGACCCACCAGAAAGAAGGTGGCTTTGGCCTGGTGCCGGCGAAAGAGGTCCAGGACCTCCTCGGTGGCGGCGCCGTTCGGCCCGTCGTCGAAGGTGATGGCCATGCGCTTGCCGCGCGCGGAGCCGCGCCACGGGATGCGAAACGCCGGATCAAAACCGGGGATGTAGACGAAGGCGGCCCAGACCAGCGCGTAGACGCCGACGGCGGTCAGCGCCGCAAAGAACAGTCGCGCCGGCCAGGCCTGGGCGGTCAACAGACCCAGCAGCGGCGCCGCGACCAGCACCGTGTGAACCGTGACCCGCGCCGCCGCGCGCAGTCGTCGCCACCACCTCATGGCCGGCGACTATACCCAAAGTCACTGTCCAATATCGCGCCCAAACTCGGCCGTGAGATTGGCGGCCGTGCCCCAGCGCGTCTTGTTCCAGTGATCTTCAAAGGCGTGCAGCAGACCAAAGACGTTGCGCATCTGGCGCAGCGCGATCGGTCTTTCGCCGGCCACGCTGTGCTGCTCGCGGCGGTCCTCGATCTCGTCGAACAGCTCTTGCTTGCCGGCCTCGATCAGACGGTAACGGCCCACCTTCAGGCCGCGCGCCGTGGTCCCGTCCAGGGTCAGGGCGGCCCGCGGGCTGCGTCCGATCTCATCCTCGACCAGCGGCACCAGCGACGTCCCTTCCGTCCCCGGCGTCACGCGCGCGCCGCCCAGCTCCAGCATGGTCGGGTAAAGGTCCATCACCTCGACGTCGGCGTGCACCAGCTTGCCCGCGGGAAAAAGCCCGGGCGCCCGGATCATCAGCGGGATGTGCACCAGCTCTTGATAGACCGAGTGTCCGTGGCCGACGCCGCCGTGCTCGTAAAATTCGTCGCCGTGATCGGAGACCACGATGATGGCGGCGCTCTCGTAGAGGTCGGCCTTTTTCAGATCGTCGGTGAACACCTTGAAGGCGGCGTCGCTCTGGGTGATCTCGCCGTCGTGCAGCGCCTCCAGGTACGCCTTGTCGTTGTCGTTGACCTTCAGCTTGCCGTTCTTGATCAGGCCCAGCTGCACGCCGGACTGCGCCGGCTTGATCGGCCCGTGATAGGGCTTGTCCCAGTATTTGATCAGGAACTGCTTCGGTGGGTTGTAGATGACGTGCGGCTCGACGGTGGCCAGATAGATGAACTCGGGACGTTTTTGATTGGCCAGCACCCAGGGCTTGGCGGTCTTCCACAGATAGTCGGCGCCGTTGGGCAGCGACTCGCGGATGAAGTTCCGGTACATGTCCCAGCCGCGGTCAAAGCCCCACTTGCTGGACACATAGCCGTTCGATGAAAACAGCGCGGTCCTGTAGCCGACCTTCTTCAATTCTTCGGCGATGAACGGCACGCTGGTCGACAGACGCGCCTCGTGGGCGGTCGCCTTGTGCACCGTCGGATAGACGCCGGTCAACAGCGAGGCGTGCGACGGCAGCGACCAGGTGCCCGGGACCTGCGCCCATTCGAACCGCGTCGATTCGGCGGCGAAAGCGTCATAGTTGGGCGTCTGTACGCGCGTGGCCGGGTTGTAGACGTGCACCTTGTCGGCGCGCAGGGTGTCCACCATCCAGACATAGATGTGATCGAATTTCTTGGGCGGCGGCGCGGGCGCGACGGGCGGCGCCTTGACCATGATCCGCGGGTCAGCCCAGACCACGTCGCCGCCGCGGGCGATCAGATCGATGCGCGCCGCCTGGCCACCGGCCGAGGCGAGATCGACGGAGGTGTCGGTCCAGTGGGCCTCGGCCGTCCCCTGGTGCAGCGTGCGCACCGGCGCCCCGTCGACGGCGACACGGATCAGCACCGGCGCGCCGCCGGCCGAGCGCGCGCCGTAGGCGACGGCCAGGCGGGCGTGTGGCGGGATGGCCAGATAGTAGGACAGCCGGCTGCCGCGTCCGCCGGGAGGGCCCACGCCCAGAGCGTTGCGCTCGGCGCCGGCGCCGGGTCCGCTCAGGGCCACCGGTTGCACGGTGACGGCTTTGCTGACGGCGGCGGGCGGACCCAGACTGGCGGGGCCGACGCTGATGGCGGTGATGGCGGCAGCGCTCCGTTTGCCGCCGGCGCTGGTGCCGGCCGCGCGAAACGTCAGCCGCACGCGATTCTCGCCGACCTTCAAGCTGGCGGCCGGCACGACGACGTCATACCGCTTGCTCTCGGTGTCGACGTCGACGGTGGCAACGGCCTTCTCGTTCACGAAGATCGACAGCCGCTGCTTGGGGGCCAGGGCGCGGCCGGTCAACGACAGCAGCGTGTCGCCCAGCGCCGCGCCGCCCGCCCCGTCGCCGTCGGTGTCCAGCGGAAAGAAAAAGATCGACGAGATGGTCGACACCAGCGCCGCCGCCTTGCCCTGATCCTTTTCGCCGAGAATCCAGGAGGTCTTCCAGTTGCCGTCGATGTACTTGAGAAAATCCGGCGTGCCGGCGTCGACCACCAGCCGTCCCTCGCGGTGAGATACGGCGTGCAGCCGGTTGGCCGTCAGATCGATGGCCGTGCGGGTGCCGTCGCTGTCGGCCGCGGCCGCATGAACCACCGGCGGCACGTCAACCGACAGCCCCGCGTCGACGCGGGCGTCGATCCCGGGCGCCGCTGCCTCGGGCGCCACGCCGGGAGGCGGGGGCCTTTCGGCCAGGCCGCCGCAACTGGCCACGAAAAACGCCGCCAGGCCCAGACGACGACAGCCTTGAGCTCGGTGAGAAACGCTTGGATGAAATCGGTGAGACAAAGACAACGGGCCTCCGCAAGTATCGCGCCCCGCCCGCATCGTCAAGGTTGTTCCCGTGTGGTCACCCGCCGTCGCAAAACCGGATCGCCATTTGCACCGCCAGGCCCCTTTCCACGGGTTGTCAGGCCCCCACGACCATGGTAGCTGCTGTCTAACCAGCCGAGCGCATGGTGCGTTTAAGAGATCTTCATGGACCGGTAGCGGCGTCGACCTTCGCGGGGTTTGTCGGCGCGGGATTGGTCGACGTCGTGCTCACGGCGGCGCGCGCCGATGTGCGCCCTCCCCTGGCACCGCTGGCGCTGCTGGCTCTTGGCCTTTATGGCGTGGCGGGGCTGCTGGTCGGGCTGATCTTCGGCGCGCTGGTGGCGGCGGTGATGGGCGCCTTGCCCGACGGCTTTCGGGCCCTGCGCGACAACCCGGCGCGTGATCGCGCCGCGGCCGGTAACGTCGTGGCGGCCACCGTGGGCGCGCTGGTGCTGGCCGCGGGCGCCGCCGCCGGACAGCGGCTGCTGATCGGCAACATGGCCAGTCAGAGGCTGGCCACCATCGCGGCCGCCGGCGTGGTCTTGATCGCCGCGCCTTTCGCCGCGGCCATCGCGCTCGGCTCGGTGGGTTTTGCTCGGCGGCTGGTCGGCGTCGTCTTGCCGCGCCCTCGCCTGCTGGGCCTGACCGGGATGGTGCTGGTCATGCTGGTGATCGGCGGGCTCTTGGCCGGCGTGCTGGCCCTGTCACGCGCCGACTGGCGCGTCCTCGATCTCGGTCCGCTGCTCGCGCTGGGACTGGCCGCGGCGCTCGGCCTGGGGCATGCGCTGTTCTGGTACGGCACCGTCTTCGGTCGGCGGCTGCGTCCGGTGGTTCCCGGGGCGGCGGCGGCGCTGCTGGGGGCGGCGGCGGCGCTCATCGCTCTGTCGGTAGGGGCGCGCATTCCCGACGCATCGCCGGTCTACCCGGCAGTGTCCAGTGGATCGGTCGGTCTGCGGTTTGCGCTGCAGGTGGCGCGGCGGATGACCGATCGCGACGGCGACGGTTTTTCGGCCCGGTTCGGCGGCGGCGATTGCGACGATGCGAGGGCCGACGTACATCCCGGTGGCGAAGACATCCCCGGCGACGGCGTTGACCAGAATTGCGAAGGCGGTGATGCCGTCGCCTCGACGGTGCCGCCCGCGCCGGCGGCCATTGCGCCAGCGCCTCCGGCCGGGCCCGTCACCAAACGGGCGGGCGCCTTTTCCGGCAACCTGCTGGTCATCACCATCGATGCCTTGCGTGCCGATCGCCTGGGCGTCGCCGGCTATGGCCGGCCCCCTGGCCGATCGCTGACGCCCTCGCTGGACGCGCTGGCCCGACGCGGGACGTATTTTCGTCGGGTCTGGTCCCAGGCGCCGAACACGCCGCGCTCGTTCCCCGCCATCCTCACCAGCCGCTACCCGTCGGACATCGCCTGGGACAAACCGGAGGTGAACTACCCGAACCTGCTGCCCACGAACAACACGTTCTTCGCGGTGCTGGGGCACGCCGGCTGGCGGCCCATCGGGATTTTTTCGCACTTTTACTTCACGGCCGATCGCGGGATCAGCAAAGGCTTTGCCGAATGGTCCAACGACGGCGCCGGGACCGTGGCCGAATCGAACAAGGACATCGCCGCCCCGCGCATCGTGCCGCGGGTGATCGACCGGCTGAAAAAGGCGGCCGCCCGCAAAGAAAAGTTCGTCCTGTGGACGCATCTTTTCGAACCGCACTCGAGCTACATGCCGCACCCGGAATTTCCGACGACGCTGTCGGGCGTGCCGGGCCTGATGGAAAAGTACGACTACGAGATCGCTTTTGTGGACCGCTGGGTGGGCAAGCTGCTGGACGCGCTGAAGGCGGCCGGTCTGGACGACAGCACGGCCGTCGTGGTCATGGCCGACCACGGCGAGGCCTGGGGCGAACACAAGGTCTACTTTCACGGCCAGGATCTCTTTGACGAACAGCTGCGCGTGCCCCTGATCATCGCGGTACCGGGGCAGACCGCGCGCACCGTCGAGACCGACGTGGCCCTGGTCGACGTCGGCCCGACGGTGCTGGATCTGGTGGGCGTGGCCCCGCCCGCGACGTTCCGGGGGCGCAGCCTGCTGCCGTTCGTCGAGGGACGCGACGCCCCGGCGCGGCCGTTCTTCTCCGAGCTGATGCCCGCCACCGCCTGGCCCCACCACGCCGCCATGATGGTCGACGGCGGCAAGAAGATCATTCACCGCATCAGCGACCGACGCTGGGAGTTTTATGACCTGCGCGTCGATCCAGGCGAAAGAAAGAACCTGGCAGAAAGCGCCAGCGACCTTAAGACGTTTCAGGCGATGAAGGCGCGAATGCTGGGCTTTGAAGAAAGGCGGCGCGACTGACCATGGCACTGACGGAAAAAGCTCCCAAACCAACCGTCGACATCATCATCGAAGTCGACGGAGGTATCGTTCTGGTCAAGCGCAAGTTTCCGCCCCTCGGCTGGGCCTTGCCGGGCGGCTTCGTCGACGCTGGCGAATGGGTGGCGCAGTCCGCGCGGCGGGAAGCCCTGGAAGAGACCGGCCTGACCGTCGACCTGGTGGAATTACTGGGCGTCTATTCCAACCCGGCCCGCGACCCGCGTGGTATTTACACCGTCAGCGTCGTCTACATCGCTCAGGCCCAAGGCATCCCCCATGGAGGCGACGACGCGGCAGAGGCCAAGGTTTTCAGCCTGGACGCTTTGCCGCCCGATATTGTCTTCGACCATCCGCAGATGATCGCCGATTATGTGCGCTTCCGGGCCGGCCTGG
>JAXDMH010000442.1:0-6849 GCA_034666225.1 Myxococcales bacterium | reverse complement strand
CTCGCGGACGCGATCCATCGCCTTGGGCGCCGTGTCACATTCCTCCCAGCCGCGAAGGAAGGCTTTGATCTCGGTCAGGCTGAACCCCATGTCCTGGAGTTTTTGGATCCATTCAATCCGGGTGGTGGCCCGCCCCGAGTAAAGGCGAAACCCACCCTTGGAACGGACCGCCGGCGTCAGCAGGCCCAGTTCCTCATAAAGGTGGAGGGCTCTGACGGTTTTCCCCGTCTTCTTCGCCAGTTCGCCCACCTTTAAGAGGGATAGATTTTCTGCCGATACTTCCACTTGATTGCTCCGATGGCCCACGTTGCTCTACCAACCCTAACTCTTACGTACGCGTAAGGGTAATATGTTGACCCACGGTTCCTCTGTCAAGCCGATTTGCAGGTCTGCTGCAGCCGAAACATATTTGTCTTTGAAGGGTTACTTGCGAGGGCCGGTCTTGAAACGGCGTTTATTCGGGATGATTGCCTGGCTGGCGCTGAGCGTCAGCGCGTGCGCTACCGCACCCGCGGTGGGGCGCGGCGGACCTGTCTACGAGATCTCCATCTTCTCCATCGACGGCTATCCCACCAGCGACCGGGGCCCGGCGGCCACCATCTCCATCACCTCGAACAACCGCGACTTGGAGGCCAGGGTCGATCCCATGATCGACAGCTGCCGCCAGAACACATGGCGCAGGTTCAGCACCGGTTCGAACCCGGCCGTCGCGCCGCAGGTGACGATCCGCCCACCCTTGGCGCACGCCACCACCGATTGCGGGAACGTGGCCGCACCGACGTGCTCGATGACGATGTCCGCGCCCCGTCGATTGGTGAGGCGCTTCACCTCCGAGACCATGTTGCCGGCGCTGCTGTCGATGGTCTCGTCGGCGCCCAGCGCCCTGGCCGCCGCGCGCTTGGCCTCCGTCGACGCGGTGGCGATGACACGCGCTCCGAACAGCTTGGCGATCTGCAGCGCCGCGCTGCCCACGCCCGACCCGCCGGCCAGCACCAGCACGGTTTCGCCCTGACGGATCTGGGCGCGGTCGATCAGCATCTGCCACGCGGTGATGAACGCGATGGGCACCGCGGCCAGCGCCGCGTCGCTGATGTTCGCCGCAGCGGTCGGCACCGGCACCAGGTTCGCGGCGGGCACCACGACGTACTCGGCCTGTCCGCCCCAGTTGTGCTCGCCCAGCAGTTGATAGTCGGGACAAAAGTTGTCACGCCCAGCGAGACAGGCCTGGCAGCGACCGCAGGAGATCCCGGGGTTCAGCACCACCCGCGTTCCCTCAGCCACGCCACGCACACCGGCTCCCAGCGCGGAGACCACGCCGCAAACATCACCGCCCGAGATGTGCGGCAGGGCGATCTTCAGCGCCGGCAGCCCGCGCCGCAGCCACAGATCGATGTGGTTCAGGGCCACCGCCGACACGCGCACCTGTACCTGTCCGGCGCTGGGCGTCGGGGTGGGCACCTCACCAATTTCTAAAACCTCGGGACCGCCGTGCTGGCGAAACAGCGCCGCGCGCATCGGCCGCCTACGGCGCGCCCGCGCGCCGGCGCGCGCCGTCTTTTTCGCCGGCATCGTCCGCGCCCGCCGTCTTGGCTGTGGTCACCACGTCGGTCACCGCCGCCAAGAATGAGTCCAGCGTGCCGTCCGAGATCTCGCCCATGTTGGCCACCTGCACGTGGCGCTCGGCCAGCGCCCCTTTGCAGTTGTAGATGACGAAGCCGCGCGTCTTCAGTCCCCAGTACAGCGCATCGACCGTCAGGAAATCCGGCAGGCGCAGCGTCGAGATGGTGTGGGATTCGCGGCCGGTGTTGGTCAGAGATTCAAATCCCAGATCGGCGAAGACCCTCCGGATGCGCAGCGCCCGCTTGCGATAAAGATCGCGGCGCGCGCCGACGCCGCCCTGTTCGGACAGCTCGTCCAGCGCCGTCTCCAGCGCGAAGAAAGACGACACCGCCGGCGTGAACGGCGTCTGGTGCAGCTCGGCCAGATAGCGGCGGTGGCGTTTCATGTCCAGGTAATAGACCCGGGGTGGGATCGCTTCGATGCGCGGCCAGACCTGGGGGGCCACGCACAGGAACGAAACGCCCGACACCGAATGCAGGCATTTGTTGGCTGACGAATAACAGATGTCGATGCAGTCGCGCTGGACGTCCAGATCTTCGCCGCCCAGGGCCGACACCGAATCGACGATCAGCGTGACGTCGCGGGCCCGGCACAGACGACCCATGGCGGTGACCGGATTGAGGAGCCCCACCGACGTCTCGTGGTGAATCATGGCCATCACGGCGATCTCCGGATCGCTCTCCAGCGCGCGACCCAGGTCGGCCGGGTCAGGCAGTTCGCCCCAGGGATAGCGAAGGACCACGCGGGGCAGCTCGTGCAGCTTGGCGATCTCTTCCAGTCGATCGCCAAACGCGCCGTTGCTGATGACCAAGATCTTCTTGCCCGCCGGCACCGACGAGGCAATGGCCATCTCCATGGCGGCCGTGCCCGAACCGGTGATGAGAAGCGTCTCGTACGCGTCCGAAGCGCCGAAGACCGGGCGCAGCTTCTGCTGCAGCCGTCCCACGACCGCGGCGTAATCGTTGTCGCGGTGGCAGACGTCGCGGTGAACCAGGGCCGCCTTCACCCGTGCCGAGGTCATGACCGGGCCCGGGCTGAACAGGACGTGGCTTGGTTGATCCTTTTCGGCCATCAGCCGTTCGATCAGGGCCAGCGTATCGTCCGGGCCGGCGCGCGGGGGGGCCGGGACCGTCGGACGTTCCAGGTCGTCGCCGTAAACGCGCAGCAGCCATTCTGCGTGCAGCCGCATGTCGGCGCTGTCGACGTCCTGCCACAGCTTGCCGGCCACGTCGTGCGCCACCACCAGCCCGCGCGCTGCCGCGGCGGCAACGCCTTCGGTCAGCGACGGTTCAGGCAGGCTGTCCAAGGCCGCCAGCAAGGTGGGCGACATCACGAACAGGCCGGCGCTGACCGCCTGATACTGGGACAGCGATTTTCCCATGTCGACGACGGCGTCGCCCGCCAGCTGGACCTTGGTCGCGTCGTCGATATCGAACACGCGCGCCAGGTCGCGGTCGATACAGACAACCGTCTTGGGGTCGCCATCGTCGTCGTCGGTCCGGGCGCTCGCCGATGCACGACCGGGAAGAGCCGAGAGCTCGCGCAGCAGGGCGGGCGCTGCGATCTGGTCGGCCATGACCAGCAGCGTTCGCTCGACGATGAAGTCTCGCGCAGCTTGCACTGACAGTCCGTTCGGCCTGGCATAGTCCGCATTTTCGAAGAACGTCAACGCGCGCTTTTGCGCCGCCGAGATGTGATTGGATTGGGCCACGTGTTGCCTGACGGCGTCGCCCTCCCAGCCCACGACGATGGCGATCTTCTGCACGCCGACGCTGCCCAGGAGCATCAGTGTCCGTTCGATCAGCGTGGTGCGGCCGACCGGGGCCAGGCAATTGGGACCTTGGTGGCTTCCAACCTTGGCGCCCTTGCCGGCCGCCAGAATCAGCGCGCGATGAATCACTTCGCGGTGGCGACCGCGTGCGGCAACACGGCGTCGACTTCGGTTCGGAAGGTCAGCTGGTAGACGGAGTTTTCCGTCTCCACGTACAACCGATCACCTGTCGGTTCGCCCATCACTCGTTTGACCGGTGTGGTAACCATCCGATGCCCATTGGGATCGCGGAAAATCACCATGCCGCGTCCGACGATGGGATAGCTGATCAAGTACCCGGCATAAACCCGCCCCACGCCCAGCGACGCGCGGTCGCGGCCGTGATCTCGGATCTTTCTGGCGGTGACATTGACCAAGCTGAAGAATCCTTCTAAAGGCTATCACACCAGCTGCGAAATTTCCCCGGCAGGGTTAAGCGGAATCTAGCACCTCGATCGGGCACGGCGAAGCGCCGAGGCACTTCGGTCCAGCAGAAAGTTTGTTCGTCCCGGTGTGTCGTTCCGCACGTGTAGGCCTGCCTACAGATTGATATTTCAGTGTTTCCCTGGCCTGCCGTCGCCCACGTCGACAACAGCATGCGCCAGGGCCGCCGCCAACCGATCCAGGCCACCTGCAGATGTCAGTTGCGCGGCTTCTTCCGGGTGATCAAGGAAGCCGATTTCGACCAGTAGCCCGGGGGCGCCGGTGCCGCGCAGGACGTCCAGCGACGCCCCCCGCTGCCGGATGCCGCGGCTGGACCGTGGGCCCAGTGCTTCCTTCAATCGGTGTTCGAAGACATAGGCAGCCCTGGCCGATCGGGCGGCGGCGCTTCGCACCCGATGAGCCGCCCAGACCGCGTCGGCGTCCTCGGGTTCGCGCGCGGCTGCCACAGCGGCATCATCCTCGATCTCCTGCGGCGACAGGACATAGACCTCGAAGCCCCGCCGGGTGCCAGGGGCGACGCCCGGTGGTGAGGCATTGGCGTGCAGGCTCAGGAAGAGATCGGCGTGGGCGGTTTGCACGCAGCGCGCGCGGGCCCGAATGGGCACCAGGACGTCCTGGTCGCGGCACAGGATGACCTGAATGCGTGGATCAGCGGACAGCCGGTCGCGCAGGCGCCGCGCCAGATCCAGCGTGATTTTTTTTTCGAAGACCGCGCCCCCCGGGCTCGCCGCTCCCAGGTTGGACCCCCCGTGTCCCGGATCAATGGCCAGCACGAACGGGCGATCCTCAGCCGCCGTGGCGGTGGAAAGACCGGCGCTGGCCAAGGCTAGAACGGTGAGGATCGCCAGGGCCGGACCGCTGCCGGCCGTCTGTCGGATCGAGGCCACGTTTTCGACGATAGCACTGGCCACTCACCTTCGCGCTTTTCAGGGCTATACTGCCGCGCTTACCAATGCCGAGCCGGGTCCGAGCGGGAAACTTGACGGCGGCGTTGCTGCTGGTGTCACTGTTCGAGCTCCTCATCAACCGCCTGGCCAACCGGCTTTTCCTTCCCCGGTCCAGCGTGTCGGGGGTGGGCCGCAGCTTTTCTTTGGCCAGGCTGGTCAGTGATTCGGGGCCTTTTCTTTACCACCTGACCGGGGTGCTGGCCTTGCTGGTGCTGTTCATCGGTGGACTGGGGCTGCTCCGGCGCGGCGAGCTGTTTCCCAAGCCGGTTCGGTTCACCGTCGTGTTGATTGGGGCGATCTTTTGGCTGCTGACGGTGCTGGTCGTGGTGTTCGGTCAGGTGCCGCCCCGGTTTTTCCTGCCCATCGAGACGGCCTACGGTTTTCTGGCCCTGCTGATCGGCGCCTCGGTATTGGGAACGTCGCTGGGGCGGCGAACCAAGATGGGCTTGACGCTCTTGATCGTTCCCGGCGTGCTGCACATCGTGGCGCTGGTCGCCGATCGGTCGGGTTGGCTGCGCGGGTGGCCCGGTGCCGGTACGGTGATCAGCAAGCTGGCCGATGGGGCGTTGCTGGCCTGCGGGTTGGGGGCGCCGCTTTTCTGGTTGCCGCGTCCGCTCAATCGACGGGAGTGGCAGGTTCCGATCCTGGTGGCGGCCATCGTTACCGCCACGTTTGCCTGGCTATTGGCCAAGCGGTTCGATCTGCTGCAGGCGGCCGCGCTTTATGGCCTGCACATCGAGCTGGGCGCGCCTGACACGATCCTGGGCGTGGCCGGAATCCTGGCGCTTTTCGGATGGCTCTGCGCGGTGGTGCAATTGCTACGCGAGCCGGGCCCGGTTCGCTTGATCGGTTACGGCCTGGTGATGGTGGCGATCGCCGGCGCGCAGGCGGGATCGCCAGTCGAGCTGGCGGTCTCGCTGGTCGGGCTGCTGTCGGTTGCCGTTGGGGAATTGCGCGCGTCCGGGCGACAGCCCACCCCGGTCGCCGCACAGTCGGCGGGCGACTGGCGCGCCTACGTGGGACGCGTGGCAGGCGCGGCCAGCGATCCGGCCGATCCGGACGGAGCCCCCCCGGAGGCGGTGGTGGTCCAGGAAGACGATCTGGAGATCAGCCGCATTCGCGGGTTTCGGCGGGGCCGGCCGGTCTGGGTCCGGTTCCTGCGCAAACGCGGCCGCGTCGTCGAGTACGAAGCCGTGGTGGGCGATCCGGGACGAGCACCGCCCGACGCCACCATCGAACGTCACCGCAGCTGGCTGGCCCGCAGCCCGGAGCAACGCTTGCCGCTGCCGCGCATGCGCACCGGCGATGCGGGTTTTGATCAAAAATTCAGCGTGCACGGGCGGGCGCCGCTGGCAAACGAAGAGCTTCGGCGGCGGTTCGCCGCGCAAGGCACCGGCGTCCTGAGCCTGTGGTCCGGCGCGGCCGCACGTTACCGCGCCTTGAGCGACGGCACTGGCGATAGCTTCGTCGACGCACCGCTGGCCGGTCGCTGGCAGGGCGACGAACCGGTCACGGCGGTGGTCGCCGACCTGGACCGACTGACTGACCTCATCGAGGCTTCGTAGTCAGCGTCAGCGATTAACGGCCGGGGGTGCTGTCGGATCGCTGGAACCGGGAATGACCGCGGTCGGCGAGGGCTCGGCGCGCCGGGGTGGCGCCGCCTCGAGGGCCTTGAGCTGACCGCGGGCAGCGTGGGCGTCGGCGCCGGAGGGCGCCACGGACAGATAGTGTTTGTACTGCTCGATGGCCTGAATGTTTTCACCCTGGGCGCGATACGCCTCGGCCAGCCCGAACATGGCGGCGGGGTACTCCGGCGAAACCGAGAGCGCACGACGGAAGGTGGCGATGGCGGACATCACCTTTTCCCGATCCAGAAGCACATAGGCCTGGCCGGTCAGCGCGGCCACGCCGCTGGGCTGCAAGCCCAAGGCTTCTTCGTACAGCTTCTGCGCCTTGCCGGGCTGGCCGTTTTCCAGAAAGCGATCGGCGTCGGCGATGAGGCGTTCGTACGTCTTTGGTTTGCTGGCG
>JAXDMH010000441.1:0-16349 GCA_034666225.1 Myxococcales bacterium | reverse complement strand
CGCTGCGCGCCAGGGCGGCGCGCGTAGCGGCCACGGCGTTGGAGGCGGCGGTGCCCGCGCCCGATGGAAAATCGTCGTGCGCGCCGGTCAGGACATCCAGGCAGGCGCGCACGGAGTCGCGCAGCGCTCGCAGGTCGTATCCGCCTTCCAGAAGCAGGACCAGCTTTCCGCCGCAGCACTCGCGGGCCAGCGCTTTCATCGCCGAGCACATGGCCGAGAACCCGTGTTCGGTCACGCGCATCTGGGCCAGCGGATCGGCGGCGTGCGGATCAAAACCGGCCGACACGATGATGATGTCGGGGCGAAAGGTGCGCCCGGCCGGAAAAAAAACGTCGTGAAAGACGGCGCCGTAGTCGGCGTCGCCCTGGCCCGGCGGCAGCGCGCAGTTCACGGTGAAGCCGGCGCCTTCACCGTCGCCCACCTCGTCGGGCGCGCCGGTGCCGGGGTAAAACGGGTACTGGTGCGACGAGGCGTAAAGCACGTCGCGGCGCTTTTCGAAGATGTGCTGGGTGCCGTTTCCATGGTGCACGTCCCAGTCCATGATCATCACGCGCTCGGCGCCCAGGCGCCGCGCCGCCTCGGCGGCGATGGCGGCGTTGTTGAAGAGACAAAAGCCCATCGCTTGCGCGCGCTCGGCGTGATGGCCGGGCGGACGCACTAGGGCGAAGGCATTCTCGGTGCGCCCGTGCCAGACCTCGTCGACCGCCTCGACGGCGGCGCCGGCCGCCAGGCGGGCGGCGGTGTAGCTGCCCGGCGACAAGGCGGTGTCGGGGTCAAGTTGCACGGCGCGTCCGGCCAGCGCGCGCAAGGCGGCGCAATAGGCGGCGCTGTGCACGGCCTCGATCTCGGCGTCGGTGGCCCGCCGCGGTGAGCGGACGGTTGTTCCGATGACGGGATGGCTATCCAGATCGCGCAGCAGCTCGGCCAGGCGAGCCGGGGATTCCGGATGCCCCGGTCCGGGGTCGTGATCCAGCATGCGCGCGTCGGTGGTGATCAGCGTCGACATCAGGCCTCAGGATCCTGCCGGCAGTTCCAGCCGAAAGCGAGCCCCTCCGCCCGGTGCGCTGTCGACCACCACCTCGCCGCCGTGGTCGCGCACGGTCTCGCGCACGAAGGCCAGGCCCAGGCCCGTCCCTTTTTCGCGCGTGGTGAAGAAGGGCGTGAAGATCTTGTCGCGAAGCTCCGGCGCCACGCCCGGGCCGTTGTCACTGACTTCGATGAAGACGCGATCGCCATTGCGGGCGGCGGTCAGGGCGACGCGGCCGCGGATATCATCGCGCGCGCTGGCGGCGGTGACGGCGTTGCGCGCCAGGTTCAGCAGGGCGCGGCGCAGCTGACCGGCGTCGGCGCGCACCGCGATCCCGTCGACGTCTCCGACGTCGACGGTCGCAGAACCGGCCGTCGCCGCCAGCTCGCGCACCTCGGCCAGCAACGGCGCTAGCGGCACCGACGTCAGCTCCAGCGGCGGGCGTCGCGCGTAATCCAGAAATTCCGTCACCACGGTCTTCAGGTACGCCAGCTCGCGTTCGATGCGGGCCACCTCTTGCAGCCGCTCCGGCTGTCCGCCCAGAGCGTCGCGCAGCAACCCGGCATAAAGCTCCAGGCCGCCCAGAGGATTGCGGACTTCGTGGGCGATCCCGGCCAGCATCATTTGCAGCCGTTCATCACGGGCCTGCAACGACGCCCGCATGTCATCCAGCGTCGCGGCGAGAAGACCGATCTCATCGCGGCGTTCGACCGGCACGCGCGTTCCCAGTTCGCCGCGGCCGATCAGCGACGCCGCGCCCGCCAGCCGCGCCACCGGTCCGGTGATCCGACGGGCCAGCACCACGGTGATGGTCATGACCACCAGCAACGCCACCGCGCCGCCGCTGATCAGCCAGCGCCGAAACGCGGCCAGCGCCTGAAAATAGTCGGCGCTTCCCTCCACCACCGCGAAGCCGGCAGCGCTTTCGCCCGGTCCGCCAATCACCGCATAGGCCCGCTTGTAAGGCCGTTGGTCATGCCCCACGAACAGCAGCGACGCGCTGGGCGTTCCACCGCGTGCCCGATCGATCTCCAAGCGGTCAGCACTGATCTCATGCGCCGGCGCCCCCAGCGCCACCCGTTCGTCAGTGTCCCCCCGTCCCGTCAGATCATCCGCCACCAGCAACACCCGCCGCACCCCGAACCGCTCGCGCCCCACCTGCAGCTTGCGCCAGACGTTGGCGTACGTCAGCGAGCCTTCGTCCCCGGCCGTCAATTCCAGGATCTGCTCCGGCAAGACCGTCAGCGCGACCCCGGTCGCCGCCGTCCCCAGCCGCCGTCCCAGCTCGTCCTCCAACGTCCGCCGCGCCACCTCATGCGCCAAGACCCCAAACACCCCCAACGCCGCCACCGTCGGCACCAAAGTCCCCAACAAAAGCCGACTGAGCAGCCGCTGCCCCACAGAACCAGTCTAACCCGCCCCGCCGCTCCCTAACCAAAACGCATCGCCCACCCAAAACTTCCAGGCCACCGTCCGGCTCCGGCTTCTGACGCACCTTCCAGCCCGGCCGACAAGCGTGGCCGCTGGCGAAGCCGGGCCGAGAACCGGCCCGGAACGTACTCGCGTACGTGAGGACCGGAAGCGCAGGCCCGGCGCAGCCAGCGACCACGATCGTCGGCCGAACGCCCAACCCGAAGGTGATTCCTACCGCTTACTAAACTGGAAGCGGGCGCGGGCGCCACGCTGGCCGTACTTCTTACGCTCTTTCTGACGAGCGTCGCGGGTCAAGTACCCCGCCTTCTTCAGCGACGGCCGGTAGGTCGGATCGACCTTGAGCAGCGCGCGCGACAGGCCGTGGCGGATGGCGTCCGCCTGACCTGACAGACCGCCGCCCGACACGTTCACGAAAATATCGAAGCGCCCCGAGGTCTCGGTCAGCTCCAGCGGCTGGCGGAACACCATGCGCGAGGTCTCACGGCCGAAGTAATCCTCCAGCGTGCGACGGTTGATCTCGATCTTGCCGGTGCCCGGCTGCATCCAGACGCGCGCCACCGCGTGCTTGCGGCGGCCGGTGGCGTAGAGGCTCTTCTGTGGATCAGGCATGGCGGATGCTCCGGCTTGAAAACGTTAAGACAGGGCGAGGGGTTTGGGCTGCTGGGCCTCGTGCGGATGCGCCGACCCGACGTAGACCTTCAGCTTCTTGTAGATGCGACGGCCGAGCGGGCCCTTGGGCAACATGCCCCACACGGCGCGCTTGACCAGATCCTCGGGGTGACGCGCCAGCAGCTGCGCGGCGGTCTGCGTCCGCAACCCGCCGGGAAACAGCGAGTGGTCGCGGTACAGCTTGATCGTCATCTTCTTGCCAGTCAGCTTGATCTTCTCCGCGTTCACCACCACGACGAAGTCGCCAGCGTCGACGTGCGGCGTGAACGAGGCGCGGTGCTTTCCGCGCAGCACGTCCGCGATCTTGGTGGCCGCGCGTCCCAGGGTTTTCCCCTCGACGTCGGCGATGAACCAGGAGCGCGCGAAGGGCTCTTTGGCCTGAAAGGTCGAACGGGTGCGCGTAGGTGACGCAGGCATGGAGCGGGGTTTCTACTGGAAGGGGGGGCTGATGTCAAAGGTTTTCAGAGTCGACGGAGACCGGCTCGCGCAGGAATTTCCCAATTGCCGCACAGGCTTTCGCTACCCGGTCGTCGGGCTCGATCAGGGCAAAGCGGACGTAGCCTTCGCCCCCGGGGCCGAACCCCAAACCGGGCGACACCGCCACCTTGGTTTTCGTCAGCAGCGCCGAGGCGAAAGCCACCGCGCCCAGCTGCCGGTGCGAGGCCGGCAGCGGCGCCCAGACGAACATGGACGCGGTTGGTTTCTCCACGCGCCACCCGGCGTCGGCCAGCCCCTTGACCAGCACGTCGGCGCGGTGGCGATAGCGCTCGCGGTTCTGGGCCACGTCGGCGTCGCACGACGTCAGTGCCGTCGCCGCCGCCAGCTGCGCCGGCGCGAAGATGCCGTAGTCGAGATAACCCTTGATGGTGGACAGCGCGCGCACCAGCGTCTCGCCGCCCACGCAGAAGCCCACGCGCCAGCCGGGCATCGAATAGCTCTTCGAAACGGTGAAGAACTCCACCGCCAGCTCGCGCGCCCCCGGCACCTGAAAGATACTGGGCGCCGGCTTGTCGTCATAGGCCAGGTCGGCGTACGCCAGATCGGAGATCACCCACAGCTTTTCCCTGCGAGCCAGCTCGACGACGCGCGCGAAGAAACCGAGATCCGCTGTGGCCGACGTCGGGTTGTGCGGAAAATTGACGATGAGGCCTTTCGGTTTGCGCGGTGACTGCGTCAGCGCCGTTTGAATGGCGCCGAAGTGATCGCCACCGGGCCGCACCGCCACCGGCACCGGTTCGCCGCCGGCGATGATCACGCCATAGCGGTGAATCGGATAACAGGGATCAGGCGACAGCACGCAGTCGCCGGGCCCCACCAGGGCCAGCAGCAGATGGGCGATGCCTTCCTTGGCGCCGATGGTGATGACGGCTTCCTTGTCGGGATCGAACGTCTGCCCGTACCGACGCTGGTACCAGTCGCAGATGGCCCGCCGCACTTCGGGCAGGCCCTTGGATGGCATGTACCGCTGATTGCCGGGGCGGCGCGCTTCGGTGGTCAGACGATCGATGGCGGCGGCGGGGCTGGGCCCATCGGGGTTGCCCAGGCCGAAATCAAAAACGTCGTGTCCTTCGGCGCGCAGCCTCGATTTCAGCTCGTCGACTGTTGCCAGGACGTAGGGCGGAAGCGAGGCCAGGCGAGGGAATGCATCGAATTGGCCGGCCATGAGGGGCGACACATTACGATTGCGCTGGTGCAGCAGCAAGGAAGGGTTGACTGAACAAAGGTTCAGCCATAGGCTTTTTCTGCTGTGAAACCGGTCGCGCTGTCGAATCCGCCGAATCCCTGGGCCAGCACCGACGTGGAGTATCTGGAAGGCGCGCCCGAAGTGCGCCTCACCGTTTACGAGGACCACACCCGCACCATCCTGGCCAAGAACGACAGCCCCGACGTCGGCTTTACCTGGAGCGTGAATCCGTATCGCGGTTGCTTTCACGGCTGCGCCTACTGTTACGCGCGACCGTCGCACGAGTACCTGGGCATGGGCGCGGGGACCGATTTCGATCGCAAGATCGTGGTCAAGCCGCAGGCGCCGGCGCTGCTGCGCAAGGCGTTCGCCAAGAAATCCTGGCGCAAGGAGACCGTCGTGTTCAGCGGCGTCACCGACTGCTATCAGCCGCTGGAGGCATCGTATCGGTTGACCCGCGGTTGCCTGGAGGTCTGCGTCGAGCACGGCAACCCCGCCGCCATCATCACCAAATCAGCGCTGGTCGAGCGCGACATCGACGTGCTGACGGCGCTGGCCCAGGTTACCTCGGTGCACGTCACGGTCAGCATCCCGTTCTGGGACGTGGACAAGGCGCGCGCCATCGAGCCCTACGTGGCCACGCCGCAGCGACGGATGCACATCATCGAGAAGCTGGCGCGGGCCGGGCTTTCGGTCGGCGTGAACGTCGCGCCGATCATTCCGGGGTTGAACGATCAAGACATCCCCAAGGTGCTGACCGCGGCGCGCGACGCAGGCGCGCAGTCGGCAGGGTTCGTGCTGTTGCGTCTGCCGGGTTCGGTGAAAGACGTCTTCGTGGAACGCCTGCGCACCAATCTTCCGTTGCAGGCCGACCGGGTCTTGCATCGCATTCGCGAGACCCGGGGCGGTGAGCTTTACGATCCCCGCTTTGGCGTGCGGGGCCGCGGCGAGGGGATGTACGCGCTGACCATCAAGACCCTGTTTCACGCCACGGCGGCGCGCCTGGGGCTGCACACCCACGAATAAGAGTGCGGGGCCGCTTCAGGCCGCGACCGGCGGCACGCGGCGGCGGATCAGCTTCGTTCGCAACAATCGGAACAAGATCTTCGAGACGTCGAACGAGCCCATGCGCAGCTCGCGGATGATTTCGCGGACGCTGCTGCGGCTGTTCACCGCCTCCAGCACGGCGATCTCTTCCCGGGTCAGCTTGCCGCGGGCGACGTCGGCCAGTTTTCCGTCGTTGCGGACGAACACCAGATCAAAGCTGTCGATGTCACGCTGGATGATGCGCCACTCGTCGACGCGCCGAAATCCTTCCAGCAGCAGGGTGTCCACGGCGATCTCCAGGGCCGCGCTGCGGGCCAGTTCGGGCAAGCTCTTCAAGCGCAGGAACGTGAAGCGACCTTCGGTCCAGCGCAAGACTTCGTACACCAGCTCGGCGGTCTGCCTGGTCATGGCCTGGCGCAGCTGCGCTTCGGTGAGGACACCGCGCTGGACCAGATCCGCACCGAACAGCTTTGGCTTGCCGGGGCTGCGGGCGCGCTGGTCCAGGATGGTTTTCAGAACCGCGGGGCTGATGTCCCCGGCGGCCAGGGCGAAACGTCCCAGCAGAAACTCCTCGGCCACGCCCACCGCGGCGGCAAAGTCGATGTGGCCGTCGCGGAAGAAAATCTCGACGCGGGCGCCGGCCCGCTGGGCGCGCAGGTAGCCGGTCTGCCCTTGCTCCTGCAGCATCAGCAGGACCTCGCTGACGCCCAAGGCGCCCAGGTCGCCGGTCAGCGTGAATGATTCGGTGGCGGCGCCGGCCGGCTCGGCGGGCGCGCTTGGCCAGAGGCGCTCCCAGGTATCGTCGTCCAGCGCCTCGCCGACCAGAGCCGCCAGGTCGGTCTGCCCGGACTCGCGCTGAACCCCCTGCAATCGCTCCAGCACCGCCTGGCGCAACAATGCCCACCGGGCGCTCCGGGTGGGCGCCGCCGGCGCCACCGACTGCGACAGCGCATCGCTGAGCGCGGCGCGCGCCAGCTGGCTGGGCGGGCCGCCGTTCCTTTCCGCCGGCGCGTCACCGGGGCTGGAGATCGTGTGCGTACGTCCGCCAACGACATGCGAGACCACTGCCTGCAGAGCCTCGGGCGAAAACGGTTTGGTGATGTAATCGACGACGTTCGTCGCCTTCGAGAACCGCTCTTCCAGATCTTCCCCCTTGGGCGCCATCAGGACCACGGGCACGCGGGCGGTCCGGCGGTCCTCGGCCAGTTGCTTGCAGAAGGCGGCGCCGTCCAGGTTGGGGCTGCCACAATCTAAGAGGATGAGGGCGGGTGTCGCACCATCGCCCATGCGCGCCAAGGCCAATCCCTCGGGACCAGCCCCGGCCGTCGCAACCAAATAGCCCGCTTTGGTCAGAGTCGCCTCGATGACCTTTAGAACCGTCGGACTATCGTCGATGACCAGCAGGTGCTCTCCCGGCATCCCCAAGTACCTCCGGCCTGATGCGCAGCCCGGCAGAATCCGCAAACTTAGCACCCGCGGGACGTGGCCGTCCACGCAAAGGGGATGAACTATCTGCGCTCGGCCAACCTGATAAGATCGTCAATCGGGTTCGGGGCATGACCGGCTTTCCCCGCAGGTTCGGTTCCTACGTCCTGCTGCGGCCATTGGCCCGCGGCGGTATGGGCGCGCTTTATTTGGCTTTGTCGGGCGTGCCGGACACCCCGAAGCTGTGTGTCATCAAGACCGTGCTGCCGCATCTGGCCGACAAGGAATACCTGCAGCGGTTCCGCGACGAGGCCAAGGTGGTGGTCCGTCTGTCGCACGGCAATCTGGTGCCGGTGTTCGATTCGGGACAGGTCGAAGGCGAGATCTACCTGGCCATGGATTTCGTCGAGGGCAGGGACCTGCGCAACACGTGGAATCGCTGCGCCAAGAAAGGGATCGCCTTTCCCATCGACGTCGCCGCCCACATCGTCAAAGAGCTCGCGCGCGGGTTGCACTACGCGCACTGCTTCGGGGACATCAAGCTGGTGCATCGTGACGTCTCGCCGCCCAACGTGCTGCTGTCGTACAGCGGCGAGGTGCGTCTGACCGATTTTGGCCTGGCGTCGTCGACGCTGAAGCTGGAAAAGACCGCGCCCGGGATCATCTACGGCAAGGTCAGTTACATGTCGCCCGAGCAGGCGCGCGGCGAGGTTCTTGACGGCCGCACCGATCTTTACGCGGCCGGCATCATCCTGTGGGAGTTGCTGACCGGACGGCAGGTTTTCCCGTCGAGCAAACCGGGCGGCCACGAAGGGGCGGCCGACGAGGTGCTGAACCGCGTGCGCAACCCGGCGGTGCTGGAGCCATCGAAGAAAGCGTCGCGTGTTCCGGCGGAGCTGGATCGCATCGCCATGAAGGCGCTGGCCCCCGATCTGGCCAACCGCTACAAAAGCTGCGAGGATCTGCGCCGGGATCTGGCGGCGTACCTGGCGCAGACAGCGCCGGCCACCGACGCCGTGCGCGTGTCGACGTTTCTGCGCGATCTTTACGGCGAAGACATCGAGAGCGAGCGCGTCGAGCGCGAGGGGCTGATGAGGGAGGCGCTGGAATATTTTGCCGAGGCGCCGTCGACGCCCGCGCCCGCGGCCAAGGGAGCGCCTGCGCGGCCACCGGCCGGCGCGCCGCCGATGCCGCCCCCGACGCCGCCTACGACTGCTGGGAAACAGCCCCCGCCTCTGCGTTTGCCGCACAGCAAATCGGCGTCGCCGGCGCCGCCGACCACGGCACCGACGGCGGCCGCGCGGACGGGCGGTGCCGACCTGGAGGCCCGCCGGGAACGCGGCACGGTGGTGGCCGGCCCTGGACGGCACGACAAGCGGCTGGACAAGAAGACGCTGGACATGCCGCCCGCAGCGGATTCGGCGTCGGCATCCTCGTCGCTGCTGCAATCGGCGTCCAATTCGACAGCAAAGTCGTCGGTGGTGGGATCGGTGATCGGCGGCCGCTATCAGGTGCGGCGGTTGTCCGGCGAGGGAGGCATGGGACGCGTCTACGAGGCCGAGCACATCGACATCGGCAAGCGCGTGGCCTTGAAGATTTTACACCCCGCTTACAGCCAGACGCCCGACCTGGTTGAACGGCTACGGCGCGAGGCGCGGGCGGCGTCGAAGATCTCGCACCCCAACGTCGTTGACGTGACCGACTCGGGCACCACCGACGACGGGGCGTTCTTCTTTGTCATGGAGTACATCGAGGGGATCGAGCTCGGCGAGCTGATCTTCCGCGAAAAGCGTCTGGACGTGGCCCGGGCCCTGGGCATCACGGCGCAGGTGTGCCGGGCCCTGCAGGCGGCCCACGACGTCAGCGTCATTCACCGCGATCTCAAGCCCGAAAACGTCTTGATTCTCTCTCGCGATGGCCAGAAGGACTTCGTCAAGGTGCTGGATTTCGGCATCGCCAAGAGCCCCGAGCGCGATGACAAGGACAGCCAGGGGCAGTCGACCAGGCGCCTCACCCATCCCGGCATGACCATGGGGACGCCCGAGTACATGGCGCCCGAGCAGGCGGCGGGCAAGCCGGCCGACCCGCGGTCGGACATTTACGCCGTGGGCGGCATTCTCTACGAGATGCTGTCCGGGAATCCGCCCTACGACGGGGCGAATTTCATGGAGATCTTGCACAAGAAGGCCAGCCAGTCGCCAGTGCCGCTGGCGTCGCTGCGCCCCGACGTGCCGCCCGAGATCGAGGCGCTGATCATGCGCACGTTGGCCAGGGATCCGGCCGAACGGCCACAGAGCATGACCGAACTGGAGCAGGAGATTCAGCGCCTTCTGAACATTTACTTCCCGGGCATGCCGCGCACCGAGCGCGACATGGCGCCGCTGCGGACGCCACGTCCGATCGGTCTCGAGATTCCGACGTCGCCGTTCAGTCTCCAGGGACTGGCGGCACGGGTGCGCGGTTGGGACAGAAAAAAGGTCGCCATCGTTGCCGCGGGCGGCGCGGTCGGGTTGGTCCTGGCCCTGGTCTTCGGCGCCGGCAGCAAGCGCCCACCTGATATCCACACGATGGCAGCGCCTGTGGCGGCCCCGGCCCCATCGCTGCCGATCCCGACGTCCTCCCTGCCGCCACCGCCGCCCGTCGTTGAAGAGCCGAGGAAGGCCGAGGCGGTCGAGGTCGACAGGGAGAAGGACAGCGCGACGGGCAAGGAGGACGCGGAACCGTCGGCGACGCCGCGCGCGTCGGGCCCGAAGACGCCGTCCGCGACGGCGCGGGGGCCCAGCGCCGCCGACAACCGCAAGTTGCTGGACGAGGGCGAGCGGCTCTTGCGCGCGGAACGATTCGCCGAGGCCCGGGAGATCTTCAGCAAGCTGACCAAGTCGCGACGCGACAGGGCGTCCGCCCTGGTCGGCCTGGCCGAGATTGCCTTTCAAGAGAAGCACTACGGTGATGCCGTGCGATCGGCCCAGCTGGCCGCGGAGCGGGGTGGCGGGGTGCGGGCCCGGGTCTTGCTGGGGGACGCCCATTTCCGCCTCAATCAATACAAAGAAGCGGCCAAGGCCTACGAAGATGCCCTGAAGCTGGATCCCGACAACGCCAGTGCCCGCGGGGGCCTGGCGCTGGCCAATAAGAGAATGTGACCGTTCCTGGCATTCCAGGCGCCGGAATGGCTCGCCTGGCCGCTCGCGATGTTCTACGATTTCCGAGGTTCTGGCCCGGGTCATGGCGGAACGGTATCCGAAACGGTTCGGCAAATACGTCCTGCTCAAGCCATTGGCGCGCGGCGGAATGGGGGAGATCTACGTCGCCGCTGCCGGTGAGGTAGGCGGGTTCGAGAAGCTCTGTGTGATCAAGAAGGTCCTCACCGAGAAGACCGACCGGGCCAAGGCCAACCGGTTTCTCGACGAGGCGAAGGTGGTGCTGCGGCTGTCCCACGCCAACCTGGTCCTGACCTTTGACGCCGGCGACGTGGAAGGCGAGTTCTACATCGCCATGGAGCTGATCGAAGGTAAGGACCTGCGCGAGATCTGGAATCGCTGCGTCCGCACGCGCACGCGCATCCCCCTGGACGTGGCGCTGCACATCGTGCGCGAGCTGGCGCGCGCCCTGTCTTACGTTCACAGCTACGGCGATCTGCACCTGGTTCACCGGGACGTGGCCCCGCCCAATGTCCTGCTCAGCTATTTCGGCGAGGTGAAGCTGACCGACTTTGGTCTGGCCCGCAGTGTGTTGAAGCAGGAGCACACCTCGCCTGGGGTAGTCTTCGGGCGGGCGTCGTACCTGGCGCCCGAGCAGGCGCGCGGCGAGGTGGCCGACGCGCGCACGGACATTTACAGCCTGGGGATCGTGCTGTGGGAGCTGTTGACCGGCCAGCAGTACCTGCAGCTGGCCAACGTGGATCCGGTGACCGCGCTGTCGCTGGTGCGCCATCCCAAACCGCTGCCCCCGTCGATGCGCGCCCCCTGGATCACGCCCGAGCTGGACGCCATCGCGATGCGCGCCCTGGCTCCCAACCGCAACTTGCGGTTCCAGTCGGCCGACGAGATGCGCCTGGCCCTGTCCGAGGTGATCGCCCACGTCGCGCCGCGGGCCGACGCGGAACGGGCCGCGGATTTCTTGCGGGGTCTTTACGGGCCGATCATCCGCGAGGAACACGAGGAGCGCGAGCGCCTCCTCAAGGGGCGGACGTCGGCGTTGAACGAGGTGATCGTGGACTCGGGCGATCGGGGGGACGACAGCGGTCCGCGCCGCAACACGCCCAGCCGGGTGACCGCCCCTATTCCCATGTCGCCGTCGGGTTTGTCGTCGATGTCGTCGTCGTCTTCGTCTTCGTCGTCGTCGTCATCGTCATCGTCATCGTCTTCGTCTTCGTCATCGGCCGCCGACGGCGAGGAGCCGACCAAGGTCTGGCGTACGCCCACCACGTCCGGCCTGGCCCCCACCTCGACGCCCATCCCGAACGCGGTACCGGCCACCTTCATCGGCCGGGTGATCGACGGACGCTATCGAATCTTGCGCCAGATCGGCGAAGGGGGGATGGGGACTGTTTACGCCGGCGAGCACGTGGGGATCGGCAAGGGCGTGGCGGTGAAGATCCTGCACCCGGTGTTCTCGCGGCAGCAGGATCTGGTCGAAAGGTTCAGGCGCGAGGCGCGCGCAGCGTCGCGCATCGGTCACCCCAACATCATCGACGTCACCGATTTCGGCACCACCGAAGAAGGCTGCGCCTACTTCGCCATGGAGCACCTGGACGGCATTGATCTGGCGGACGTCCTGTCGCTGGAGCGGCGAATCGAACCAGAGCGGGCGGTGCAGATCGCCATCCAGATCTGCCGGGCGCTGCATGCCGCGCACGCCGCGGGGGTCATTCACCGCGACCTCAAACCGGAGAACATCTTCCTGGTGGCGCGCGACGGTCACGCCGATTTCGTCAAGGTCCTGGACTTTGGCATTGCGCGAAGCCTCACCCGCAATTCGCGCCGCCTGACCAATCCCGGCATGGCCATGGGGACGCCGGAGTACATGGCGCCCGAGCAGGCGACGGGTGGTCCGGCCGATCGGCGCTCTGATATCTATTCTGTGGGCGCGCTGCTCTACGAGATGTTGCTGGGGACGCCGCCGCACCCGAACGGGGCGTCGCACCCCGACGCGGCCCTGGGCGCCACTGGGTCGTCGACGCCGCGTCGACCGCGCGAGATTCTGCCCACGCTGCCCGACGATCTGGACGACATCATCTTGCGGTCACTGGACCGCGATCCGGCGCGGCGCCATCAGACGATGTCGCAGCTGGAATATGATCTGACCAAGAGCCTGTGGGGCCGGCCCCGCGCCGTGGCCGATCTGCTGGGTTTCAGAGATCCGGCGCGCACCGAGACGCCGAGCGGTTCGTTTCGACGCAACTTCGCGCTGGACGAAAGCATGGAGGCGCCCCCGGCCGGGAGCGGACCTCTGTCGGTGTCGCTCACGCCGGCGCCAGGCGCGGGCTCTTCCGCGGGGGTGGCTCGACTGGCTGGGACCATCGACGTGCCGCCGGGGCGGGCCAGCGCCATGCTGGGGCGCTTGCCCACGCCCTCACCGCCGCCGCTGGTGACGCCGCGACCGCTGGTGCCCGCGGCGGCGACGATGGGGGCGAGTCTGAACCTGGCGACGGCCCGTACGGCGCCGGCGTTCGCGGGGCCCCCGGGCATGCGCGTGGTGGCGACGATGGCGGTGCTGGGGATGGTGGCCGTTGGCGCCGTGGTGGCTTATCAGCGGATCCCTTGGCTGCGCGGGGAACGTTCTGGCCCCGCGCCGGCGCCGGTGGTCACCGCCCCTGCGTCGGCGTCGGCGTCGGCGTCGGCGTCGGCGTCGGCGTCAGCGTCGGATCTCGGTGCCGAGCGTGCGGCGCGCGTGCAGCGTCTCACCAATCAGGCCACCGCCCTGGTGCACCGGCCGACGTTTGGTCCCCCCGACGTGGGCGCCCTGCGTGGCGCCCTGGCCGAGTTGAGCAAGGAAGGGGCGCAACCGGCGGCCACCGATCTGGCGCGCGTGGCGGCCACCACCTTGCTGGCGCGTGCCTCGGCGGCGGTGGCGGCGGGCCAACGCACGGAGGCCATCGCGCTTTTCGAGGCGTCCCAGACAATGGATGCCACCGGCGCCGACTCGGCTGTGTTTGCCCGTCAATTGCGGCTGCACGGAGAAGCGGAACTGGCGGCCGGCCATGTCGACGAGGCGGTGCAATGGGCGCGCGAGGCGGTTCGCCTGGTGGCCGGCGACGCCGACAACGAAGGTCTGCTGGGGTTGGCGCTGGCTGGCTCGCGCGACTGGGACGGCGCACTGGCGTCGCTGCAAAAGGCGGTGGCCTTGCGCCCTGACGACGGCACGCTGAGGCGCGCGCTGGCCCGCGTGCGGTCGCACCTGCCCCGGGTGGCTGCCGGCGCCGCCGACACCCGGCGGCCGCGCCGCCGAGCGGCGCCGCGCCTGGGCCCCGTCGACAACCTCGACGATCCGTCGACCAAGATATTGCCCGAGGAAGATCTGCCGCTAGCGCCGGCCGAGCCGGCTGCCGAGAAGAAGTAGAAGCTGCATCGCCAGCGCCCGATCCCCCTCCAGCTTCAGCCGTCCGTCGAGCAGCGGTTGCATCGGGGGCATCGTCCGGCGGCGCAGGCCGTCGAAGGTGGCGCCGTCCAGGCGGATGGTCGAGCGTGGGCGGCCGGCGCTGACCCCGGTCGGGCCAAACCCCACATCAAAGGCCCAGCGACGGCGCCGCCGTCCCGCCACCTCGACCAGCACGCGACCGGAGACCTGCCGAAGCAGCTCGATGTCGCGCGGATCCAGGAACAAAAGATCGAGCACGCTCCATCCAGGCGGCAACAGCTCGGGAAGATCGGGATCGGGGTCGGGACTGATCGCGGCCAGAAAATCAGCACTGCTCTGGCGCAGCCAAACGTCGGGTGGGTCGCGGTCCGCGTCGTCCACGACAAGCTGGTCACCCTGGGCCTGCAGATCCCAGGCCCCGCCGCCATCGCCGGACAGAGACGCGCGCACCAGCGGCGCGTTGTCGGGCGCCGTCCGGCCGGAGGCCCGAAACGCCTGGGGCAGCCAGTCACGGAAGAAATTCGCGACTGACGTTCCGGCGGGCGGACGATCCCAACTGCTGCTCATGCGGGAAGCGTGACTATACTCCCGGTCCTCACGCGGGGAGATCTGGAATGGCCATGGACATCCGTCATCGAAATGGGCTGGCGGCGCGAGCCGCGTTTGCCGCCGGCATCGTCGGCCTGGTGGCCGGGGGCGGCGGCGCTGCCGTCGCGCAGACATCGGTCGACGCCATCATCGGTTACCGCGCCACGCAGGGCGTGTTCATCCCGGGCGCGGGCGTGGCGGGCGACGCGGATGCCACCGCGGTCGAATTGAATCCCGCCCAGCTGGGCCTGCTTGCGGGGTCCAGTCTGGTTCTGGTCGGCGACGCGGCCACCACCGAGGCGCCGCTGCCCGGGCGTGGCGTGGGCCTGATGATCGGGACGCCAACCGTCCTGCAAAGCGCCCTTGGTTTTGGCTTGCAGGGAGTCGGGCAGACCCACGCGCTGACCATTGAGCATCACACCAAGCTTCAGGTTTCGTACGCCCTGCGAATGGGGCGCAGCCTGGCGGTGGGGCTCGACTGGGCCCACATCTTCAGTGGTTCGTACGACGGCCTGGACACGTTCGATGCCGGGATCAGCTGGCGTCCCGGGCGTCATCTGGCCGCGGGGCTGACGGTGCGCGATCTGTCGGCGCCCAGCCAGGGGAGCGCGCAGTCGTTGCCGCGCCTGTGGACCGGCGAGCTGGCCATTCGCCCGGCCGGCACCGATCGCTTTGAGCTGGCGCTGGCCGCGGGCCACGCCGAAGGCGATCGCTGGAAGGCGGTCTCGGCGCGCATTCGTCTGGCGGCCCGCCTCACCGACGGGCTGCGCCTGTTCGCCGATTTCGAGAGCCTGCCCGGTGGTCCGTATGAGCATGCGTTTGCTTCGGCCGCGTATTACCGGGGCAGCGCCGGCTTCTGGATTGACCTTGAACACATGGGCGCGGCGTTCGCCATGCGCTCGGGGCACTCGGGCGGCGGGGATTCAGGGTTGGGCGGCAGCGTGGTGGTGCGCACCAGCGGCGATCGTTACCCGGCGCTGTTCTCACCGCAGCGAATCGAGCGGATCAGCCTGGACGGGATCGAAAGTGACCGCGCCTATGTGAACGTCGTGCGCCGCATGCGCGCCGCCGCCACCTCCGACGGCGTGGCCGGCGTCCTGTTGAAGATCGAAAATCTGCAGATCGGCTGGGGGCGGATCGAAGAGATCCGCGACCTGGTGGCGGTGCTGCGCAGCCGCGGCAAGGTGGTCTTCGCGTACGCGACCTTCCCGGCCACCCGCGACTATTACCTGGCCAGCGCCTGCACCGGGATCATCGTGCACCCGGCGGGCGAGCTGTCGCTGCGCGGCCTTGGGCAGACGGTCACCTTTTATAAAGGTTTGATGGAGCGGGTGGGCGTCAACGTCGACCTGGTTCGCATCGCCGAATTCAAGGGGGCCATGGAGCCTTTCGTGTTCACCGAGCAGTCGAAGCCGGTGCGCGAGAACAAGAACCAGGTACTCGACGATCTCTATAGCCGTTTGCTGACCGCGCTGGTTGCCGATCGGGGTGGCGCGGCGCGCGGCCTGACCGAAGAAAAAATGCGCGCCATCATCGATCGCGGCGCGCTGAACCCGGTCGACGCGCAGAACCTGGGATTGATCGACGCCGTCAAAGACGAAAACGACATCAACGAAACGTTACGCCAGCTGACCGGTCGGCGCGGCCTGTCGGTCGTCGATCCTGATCCATCACCATTGCGCCCGCAGGCGTGGGGCGGTCGGCGCGTGGCGGTGGTGCTGGTGGACGGGGCCATCGCCGACGGCCCCAGCCTGGATTATCCGCTGGGCCTGGGCGACGTCTCGGGTTCGGACACGCTGGTGGCGGCGCTGGATGAGTGTCGGCGCGATCCCGGCATCGGGGCGGTGGTGTTGCGCGTGAACAGCCCGGGCGGGTCGGCCTTTGCGTCGGACGTCATCG